>PEXO01000450.1:6855-10288 GCA_002779045.1 Elusimicrobia bacterium CG08_land_8_20_14_0_20_59_10
GTCCCGCCGTTGCGCAGGGAATACATAGCCTCGGAAAGTATCAGGCTGTCGTCGTGCACCTCCCCCACCCAATCCGCCGGCATTGTATGCGTGGCGCCGGAAAGGTCACGTGAACTCCCTCCCAGGAAATTGCCGAGTATGGAAACACTTTTGCCCTCGCGCCAGAACGAGGCCAGGGAGAAATAGTCGGCCATGGCTTCGCTGAGCGCCCCGCATTCGCCGTAGTTGATTATGGGATAGATACGGCTGTGCACGAGATGAGTGTATTCGTGGCGCAGCACGGTGCCGTCCAAAGCGAAAGACCTGTAGCTAAGCCCGTAATCGACGGGGCCGTCGCCCAACACTATATAGTCGTTGGTCAGGTCGTAATACCCATTGAGCATGCTGGGATAAGGAACGGTATCTGGAGTGCCGTTGGCATGCACCATTACCGCCACCCTTGAGTCCAGGTTTATCGGCTTGGGGGTGCCGGTAAACGGGTTCTTATTCATCGTTTCGTGAAAAACGCGGGCTTTGTTCAGATGATAAAAAGCGTTTACTTCGTCCAGGCCGGAGGTATGCCCCAGGCTTGTGTCCATATAGACGGGGGTATAGCCCGGAACGCTGCTGGTGGACCAGACCACGGAACCGAGGATGCCGGGGGCCGTGGTGGAAGGGCTATTCGCGGTCGGTATGTACATGTAGCTGGACTGCTTGATAACGAAGCCGTCGGAGGTGCCGGAAGCATCGGTCAACAGCCTTAAGGTATAGGTGGAGCTTTCCACCGAGGCGCCGTGAAAAGGCTGGGTATGCTGCGTGATATAAGCGGCCACCATGTTGTTTCCCGGCAGCAGGTTATTGTAGACCTGAAGCTGGTCTTCGTCGTCCACTGAGGCATATTGGTCCATGGAACCGACGGACAAGGCATCGAAGTACGGGACAGCCTTCATGAACGCTCCCAAAGAGGAGTATTCTGTTTCCGGAATATTGACCGGGTATGTGGTGTCCTGCAGGTTCGTCGTGGCCCCGCTCTGTATCCAGGAGGGATGATTATAGACCTTCCACTTGCCGCCGCCGTTATCAAAATGGGCGCTGAGGCCGCGGGCATTAGTGACCGAAAAATACGGCCCTTTGAAAGTGGAGAAAACTTTCCCGTGGGCATTGGTGCAGTAATCCCCGTCGTCGTTGGTGGCGGTGAACGAGGAAATCCCCCCCACCCAGAAATACTGGTCCGTCAGGGTCGTCAGGACCGGTTTCACCCAATTGACCTGCAGGACATCGTAACCGGCATAGCCGGAGGGCAGGGGCGAGATCTCGTATACCGTGGCCGAGGACCTGCCCATGGTGTTATAGACGGTGCCTTTGCATAAAGACGGAGTAGCGCGGCGCAGGTCGTCGTATTTAAGCAGCACCCCGCTGTTCGAAGCGTCGATGTAATAGATCCAGTGCCCGGCCGAACGCGCCTGCACTTTCCAGGCAAGTTTAAGCGCGCCGTCGTTCTCGTCCGGGAAGAGCACCAGTTCAGTGCCGGCCAGCTTAAACCGGCGCCCCAGGTCGGCGTAAACGGCCTGCTGAGCCTGCTCCGCGCTTATAGAAGGGATGATGCTGATACTGATGTCCGGTTCGAACCTGGCCTGATAGCCGGTAATTTCCCCCGAAGCAGTTACATGGGCCCGGGCATAGGCGAATTCAACGGGAATGCCGTTATAGTACTGCTGGTACTGTACATGGGTAATGCCCAAATATGCCTTCTCATTCGCCGGCCGGAGCATCGCGGGGTCTACCTTCAGCAGTTCCCGGTTCTCCTTCAAGAAGGACGAGACGGCCTGTTGCGGTGACCCGGGATAGCGGGTAGTGCGGCCGCCGGTGATGGCTTCCGGCAGAGCGGTGCGGGGACTGTAGCGTATCTTCCAGTTCTTGCCGTGACGCTGAACGAACTTACTAAAAGACGCGCGGTCCGCGGAGGAGGGCCTCTTGCGCGTGACACGCTGAGAATCCGCCGGCTGCATTGACCTGCCGCGGGGAGCGGCGGCGCGCAGCGGTCCTGCGCCGGCCAGGAAAAGGACCGCAGCTGCCAGAAGGGATATGGTAGTTATACGTTTCATTTCAGCGAGAACCTTTTGATTACCTGTAAAGCAGCGGCCAGCCTGACCTGCGGGTTTTCATCCTCCAGCGCCTGGGCGAGCAGCGGCTGGGATTCTTTCGGCGGGAAATTTTCAAGCAGTTCCAGCGCTTCCAGGCGCACTTCGGGGCTTATCGCGTTAAGACCGCTTCGGGCCGCGCTTATCTCCGCCTTGCCCCCCGAAAGGGCCAGCCCCCTCTGCGCGGCTATCTTGAGGCGCATATCGTCGGTCCCGGCGGCTATCGCTTCGAACTTCGCCTTAACCTTGTCGTCCTTTATGCCGCCCAGGGCCGAAACGGCCTTGAACCGTATTGTGGAATTGGCGTCGTCCGCCAGCTTCAGGAGCTGGACCGAGGCGTTCTTCTTTTCCGGGCTGCAGCCCAGGGCTTCCAGGGCCGCCACGCGCACCCTTACCGTTTTTTCCGCAGCGAGCAGTTCCGCCAGGCGGCTTACCGCGCCGGCGGCGCAGATCCCGGCCAGAGCCGTGGCGCTCTGATAGCGCACAGCTTCGTCTTCGGAAGAAAGAGCGCCGGTGAACTGTTCAAGTTCCTCGCTGTGGCCGAGTCTGGCAAGTTCCCTGGCCGCCGCGTCGCGTATGGCGCCGTAATCATCGTTCTTGAGCTTGTAAAGTATATCCGCCGCATTCTCCCGGCGCATGTACACCAGGGCCTCCAGGGCGTGCTCGCGTATCTTGTTCTGCGAGATCATCTTAAGCTCCACCAGCGGAGAATTTACCACAGTGCCGCGCGCCGGGACATCATTGACTATAGCGTAAACCGTCTTAAGTCCGGTAGAGAGCCCCAGTTCCCAGAGAGAACGCGCCGCCGCAATGCGCACATATTTATCCCTGTCTCCCAGCATCCCCTCCAGAACTCCCGCCGCCGCCTTGTTCCCGGCCTGCCCCAGTACTTCGGCGGCCTTGGCGCGCACCTCCGAATCCCTGCTTTTTACATGCGCGGCCACGGTCTCTATCGCCTTTTTCCCCAGCGCCTGCGGAGACAGGGGCTTCCCTGAAACTGCCGCCGCCCGCGCACCGGGCAACGCCGCAACGCACATCAGGAGCAATGCTAGTGAGCCGCGCTTCATGGTCATAGTTTAGATAATATACTTTGCGGCATGATTACGTTTAAATTACAAAAAAGTTACAGGCCGTACGGCAACCGGCATTACCCTCCGCTAAGGAACATCCCTCCCGGGCTCTGAGTTTTAGATGCGCGCCGGCCTTAAAAATTTCAAGCAAAACTGCCGGCTGGAGCATATCCAGCAACAGGCTCCCGGCTTCCCGGAAACACCGTAAACTCGTGCCCCCTGGAGGACTCGGTCACAGGTCCT
>PEXO01000387.1 GCA_002779045.1 Elusimicrobia bacterium CG08_land_8_20_14_0_20_59_10
CAAAAAGGCTTTGCGCCTTGCGCGCCACCAAGCCTCTCGGAAGGAAGCCACCCTTTTCATATTACCAGGTTAAACGGGAATAAGGCTCAGGTTTACATCAGCCGTACGAGGCCTCGCTTAATTTACGGCGCCCCGCCTGAAAAAACTATTTGCCGCCCTGGGAAGATATTTTCATCGCGGCCTCTTTCATCCCCCTTAGAATAAAACTGATAAGAGACTCTTTCGGCTTTCGCTCCAAATTCGCCGTTCCGCTGCGGTCATATTTCCCCCCGTCTACGTTTTGTTTTCCCATCATGACGGAAGCCATTAAATTCTGAAAAAACGCGGAAAAAGCGCCGCGCTTACCGGTCTTTTTAATCTTCACGCCAAAGCCACGGTAGCGGATATGAGCGTAAGAGTCGAGGCGCGAGCCGCGGACAGCCGCCGAAGCGCTGCCCTCTATAAGCGAGCCTTTAAGCTCGATTCCGTCATTAGGCTTAAAGAACCTGTTAAGGCCCGACAACTCCTGCCCCGTGAGCCGCAATTTAACATCGACGTCCGGAAGCCGGCTAAAAATCCTGGCTCCGACTTCCAGATGGAATAACCCGGTTCCCTCCAGCATACCGTCGGCGCTCCCCTCGACCACGGAGTCCCGAAACCGTTTCGAACCGCCGAGAGGCCCCAAGACCGCATTTATTCGCGAGACGCTCAGTATTCCCCTCCTCCCGGGATGTTCCCGGACATAAGTAAAGGAGCCTTTTCTCACCTCGACGCCTTCTATCTCAAAATCAGGAGGCCGGGCTTCTCCGGACCCGGGCGGAGAGGACTTTCCCATATCGCCTTCCGTTACCGTTACCGCCGGCCGTTCTATTTCTATTCTGCCGGCGCGGAACCGCCCCCTGAGAAGCGAAAAAAGCGAGAACGGCATAAAAGCCCGCTCCGCTTCCGCGTTAACCACGGTAGCGTCCGGCTTTCCCCCCGTAAAACGGACTCCGCGCCCGCTCAGCGCCGGCGGGAAAAGAGAAACGCGGACGCGGCCGAGGGAAAGCTCGCAGTTTTCGCAATTCTCACGGACCGCAGAAATAAGCCGCCGGCGGACTATCCCGGGAGCGACGGCCTCCTTCAGGACGACCGCGGCCGCCAGCGCCGCCAGCAGCGGAAGGAAAAACCGCAAAGCCAGGCGTCTTCCGATATTCATATTTTTTCCGCCGCGCATTTCCCCGCAAGGGACGCGGCCGGTTATCATAAATCCCGCCGCCCCGGCGCTATCCGCGCGAATAAGCTCACGGGGGCTACCCCCCCTTCATAACATACGCCTTTAACGCGTTAGCCGCCATTAGTAATTATACGCGCGGCGGTAAGTAAATTTCCGCCTTACCCCCGCCGGGAGACTTTCCGGAGCGAAGCCGTATTACTACCGAGGGGAACGGGCAGAATTCCCGATGGATACCGGGGCCGTTAAGAACTATACTTATCTCTCCGGCGGACCGGGCGCAATTCCGGACAGATGCGGAATTTGAGAAGGGTTATGAGCGTTTCATGGCTCCGGATTTTTGTGGAACGCGCCATAGAACCAGGCGCCGAAATAAAAAGCGTTTTTTAAAAATAGACCCGGGACTCCGCGCGGGAAAATCCCGGGAAACGATATTCGAAAAGGTGCGTTTATGGAAACGACTGCCGACTCCGCCGGTATTAAAGACTGGCATAAAAAAACCGTAGAGGAAACGCTGAAAGGACTGGGCTCCGGCCCGGCCGGGCTCTCCCCGGGCGAGGCCGCGCTGCGCGCGGATAAATACGGTCCCAACTCCCTTAAAGAAAAACCGAAACGCGCCGCGACGACCATCTTCTTTAACCAGTTTAAAGATTTCATGATAGCTGTGCTTGCGGTAGCCGCCGTCGTTTCCGGCGTTATAGGAGAAATGCTGGACGCCGCCGTGATAGCGGCCATAATTTTCCTTAATGCCGTAATGGGCTTTATCCAGGAATACCGCGCCCAAAAGGCCATGGAAGCCCTGAAAAAAATGTCCGCGCCGGAAGCCGCGGTAATAAGGGCCGGCGCAGCCGCGTCCGTACCGTCCGGCTCGCTGGTGCCGGGGGATATCGTGCTGCTTGAGGCCGGCAGCGTGGTGCCCGCCGACCTGCGCCTCATAGAGGCGGCCTCGCTAAAAACCGAAGAAGCGGCGCTTACCGGCGAATCTCTTTCCGTAGAGAAGAGCGCCGACGCCGTACCCGGAGAGGAACTGCCCCTGGGCGAGCGGCGCAACATGGCTTATAGCGGCACGACGGTGTCTTACGGCAGGGGCAAAGGAGCGGTCACGGCCACCGGCATGGACACCGAACTGGGGAAAATAGCCGGCATGCTTCAGGACGAAGAAGAGGTGCAGACTCCCCTGCAGAAACGGCTTACGCTCTTCGGCAAGAAACTGTCCTGGACGGTGCTGGCCGTCTGCGCGGCTGTATTCGGCCTCGGCCTGCTGCGCGACGAGCCGCCCGCGATTATATTTTTAACGGCTGTGTCTCTGGCCGTAGCGGCTATACCCGAAGCGCTGCCCGCCGTAATAAGCATAGCCCTGGCCATGGGCGCGGGAAAGATGGTCAAACAGAACGCGCTTATACGGAAGCTGCTGGCCGTGGAAACGCTGGGCTCGGTAACTTATATCTGCTCGGATAAGACCGGCACGCTTACGCAGAACAAGATGACGGTGGAAGAAGTTTACCTGGACGGAACCGCGCTGAAAGCCGGGGAAAAACCGGACCGGCCGGACCTCTACGCGCGGCTGCTTACGGGCTTTGCGCTCAATAACGATTCCCTCCATAAAGACGGCGGCTGGGCGGGAGACCCCACGGAAACCGCCCTTTGCTCGCTGGCTGAGGCCGGCGGTTTTGACAAGCAAAAACTGGACACCGGGCACCCGCGCGCGGCTGAACTGCCTTTCGACTCCAAGCGCAAGCGCATGACCACTTTCCACGCCGGCCGGCTGTCCGGCTGGGAGGGCGGGGCTTACTTTTCCCTTACCAAAGGCGCGGCGGAAGGACTGCTCGAAAACACCGCGCAGATAATGACTTCCTCCGGGCTGAGCCCCGACGGGAAGGAAAAAATACGCGCCGCGATAGAGGATATGGCCGCGAGGGGATTGCGGGTGCTGGGCCTGGCCGCCCGGCAATGGGACGCTCTCCCGGCAACGCCCGCTCAGGCGGAGGCCGAGAAGGACCTGGTATTTATCGGACTCGCGGGCATAGCCGACCCGCCCAGGGAAGAGGCCAAAGCCGCCGTCGCGCAATGCCGCGCGGCGGGTATTATGACGGTTATGATAACCGGCGACCACCCCGTTACGGCGAACAATATATCGGGACGGCTGGGGATAATAACTCCGGGCGCCGCCGGCGTCATGCTGACGGGCGCGGAGCTGGCCCGGCTTTCCCCGGAGGACTTCGCTCTGAAAGTGGAACAGGTCAGGGTTTACGCGCGGGTGGCCCCGGAGCAGAAGCTGAGGATCGTCAAAGCTCTGCAGGCGCGCGGCCATTTCGTCGCCATGACCGGCGACGGGGTGAACGACGCCCCGGCGCTAAAGCGCGCGAATATCGGCATAGCCATGGGCATAACCGGCACGGACGTCTCCAAAGAAGCGGCCCACATGATATTGCTGGACGACAACTTCGCCACCATAGTGAAAGCCGTGGGCGAGGGCCGCAGAATTTTCGACAACATAAAACGGTTCGTGCGCTATATACTTGCCGGTAATTCCGGCGAAATCTGGACTATCGTTCTGGCGCCGTTTTTCGGACTGCCCATACCGCTCTTGCCGATACAGATATTGTGGATAAATCTTGTTACGGACGGACTGCCGGGTTTGGCGCTGGCGGCGGAGCCGGCCGAACCCGACATAATGAACAGGCCCCCGCGTAAACCGGAAGAAAGTTTTTTTGCGGGCGGACTGGGGGTGTACGTTATCTGGGTGGGGCTGGTCATAGGCGGGCTGTGTCTCGGCGCGCAGGCCTGGGCCATTAAAACGGGCGCGCACTGGCAGACTATCGTGCTTACGGTGCTTTGTCTCAGCCAACTCAGCCACGCGCTGGCCGTACGCTCCGAGAGGCGTTCTTTTTTTCAGATGGGGGCGTTTTCCAATAAGCCGATGCTGTACTCGGTCATAGCGACGATCGCCCTGCAAATGACGGTTATTTATGCGCCGTGGTTCAATAAGATTTTCCACACCTCGCCGCTGCCGCCTGGAGAACTGCTTCTGGCGCTGGCGCTGTCTTCGGTGGTTTTCTTCGCGGTGGAGGCTGAAAAACTGATAAAAAGGCGCGGACTGACTGAAACCGCCGCAGTCCCTGGTCCCGCCAAATAGATTAAGAAGGCTTTTTTGTCAGCTTCCGAGCGTAGCGACCATTACGGCTTTAATCGTGTGCATGCGGTTCTCGGCCTGGTCGAAAGCTATGCATGCCCCGGACTCGAAAACATCCTCGGTGACCTCTATGCCGTTATGCAGGCCGAACTGTTCGGAAACCTGTTTGCCGACCTTGGTATCCGCGTTATGGAAGGCCGGCAGGCAGTGCATGAACCTGACGTTCCTGTTGCCGGATTTTTTCATCAGCGCGGAATTAACCTGGTAGGGTTTGAGCAGTTTTATGCGCTCCGCCCACACTTCTTTCGGCTCGCCCATGGAGACCCAGACGTCCGTATGGACATAATCCGCGCCTTTGACCGCCTGCGCGGGATTGGAGGTAACGGTAACGCGGGCGCCGGAAATTCTGGCTATTTCCTTGCATTTCTCTATCAGCCCGGCCGGGGGCTGAAGCCCCTTCGGGGCGCCTATCCTGACGTCCATTCCGAGTATGGCGCCTATGACCAGCAGGGAACGGCCCATATTGAAGCGGGCGTCGCCCACATAGGCGTAGGAGATCTTTTCCAGTGGCTTCGCGCAATGCTCCGTCATGGTGAGCACGTCGGCCAGTATCTGCGTCGGATGCCATTCGTTCGTCAGACCGTTCCAGACCGGCACTCCGGCGTATTTGGCCAGCTCTTCCACTATTTCCTGGCCGAAGCCGCGGTATTCTATGCCGTCGTACATGCGGCCTAAAACCCTGGCCGTGTCCTTAACGGTTTCCTTATGGCCCATCTGGCTGCCGGTGGGCTCGAGATAGGTGACGTGGGCGCCCTGGTCGTGGGCCGCCACCTCGAAAGCGCAGCGGGTGCGCGTGGAAGTTTTTTCGAATATCAAAGCTATATTTTTGCCGGTAAGTTTCTGTTTTTCAGTGCCGGCGTATTTGGCGGCCTTCAGGTCCTTGGACAATTTAAGAAGAAAAACCAGCTCTTCTTTGGTAAAATCGAGTTCTTTGAGAAAACTTCTGTTTTTAAGATTGAATCCCATTTTAGTTCTCCTTTTCCGGTTTTTATCGTTTCGTCGGGAAAACCCCTCCGATATTCATATTATACTATTTTGAAATGAAGCTCCCCTGTCTCTTCGCGGAGAAGGAGGATAAAAACAGCTTAGCCGGCCCGCGTACCGGTAAAACAAGCCTATTTCCCGGACATCACGAAAGAAAAGAGGAAAGCCGCGCTCACCAGCCACATGAGCGGATGGATGCCGTCCCATTTGCGCCTGGCGGCCTTTACGGCGACATAGGCGATAAAGCCGAAGCCGATGCCGTGGCTGATATTATAAGTGAGAGGGATGCCGGTCATGGTAAGGAAGGCGGGCAGGGCCTCGTCGAATTTCTCCCACTCTATCTCGCGCACAGTTTTCATCATCAGGGCGCCGACTATTATCAGCGCGCCGGCGGTTATGGGGTACACGAAATAGTCGCCGGTTCCGGGCGGCATAAGGTCCGGCGGAACCTGGAAACCGCTCCTGGAAAGAAGAACGTAATGTTCGGCGTTGGACATCCTGTAACCGCCGCCTACCATCTGTATCAAAGGCGAAAAAAAAGCGCAGAGAGCGAACAGCAGGCCGGTCACCACCGCGGTAAGCCCGGTCCTTCCCCCTTCGGCCACTCCCGCCGCCGATTCTATATAGGTGGTTATGGAGCTCGAACCGAAAAGGCCTCCCGTAGCGGCGGCGGCGGAATCCACCAGCAGTATTTTTTTAATATCGCGCACGCTGCCGTCCCGGTTCACGAAACCGGCCTGTTCCCCCACGGCGACCACGGTTCCCATAGTGTCGAAAAAATCCGTCAGCATCAGGGCGAAGACGGCGAAACCCAGAGAAGGAACGAAGATCCGGGACAAAGCCATGGACCCGTCGACCGTCTGGAAAGGCGCGAAGAAAGTGGAGAAATCCGGCCGGGCGAAGAAAGTTTGCGGCAGAGAGGCCACGCCGAAAAAGAGGGCGGCGGCGCCGGCCGCGGCTATGCCCCAGAGTATGTCGCCTTTAACTTTGGCCGCCATTAAAAAAGCCGTGGCGAAAAAACCGATAAGGGTCACCCAGACATAATTCCGGGAGAAATCGCCCAGGGCGACCATTGTTATAGGGGCGGGGCGTATTATCCCGCCTTCGTTGAGGCCTATGAGGGTTATAAAAAGCCCTATACCCACGCCTATCGCTCGCTTGAGGTTCAGGGGTATGGCGTCCATGACCGCTTCCCGGAAACCGGTCAAAACCAAAACCAGTATCAGCAGGCCTTCCGCGAAGATAACGGACATTCCCACCTGCCAGGGCACGTTCGCCTGCTGGAAGCCGATGACTGAAAAAGCCAGTACGGCGTTTATTCCCATGCCCGAGGCCAGAGCGAGCGGCCTGTTGGAAACGAGACCCATTATCACGCACATAAAGGCGGCCCCTATGGCGGTGGCGGTGACGGCCCCGGCGAAAGGCACGCCGGCGGCCGAGAGTATCCCGGGATTTACGAAAACGATATAAGCCATGGTCAGGAAGGTGGCCAGACCCGACAATAGTTCGGTTTTAAGATCGGCGCCGCGCTCCGCGAATTTAAAATAGTTTTTCATTTTAACTCTCCGTCCTTTACCGCGCCGGGACGCGGCGCGGAGGGATAGATAAAATTTATCAAATAGCGGGAATCGAAGTAAATCCCGTCAGAGAAAACAGGAGCTTTCCCCGATTACCAAAACCCACACCGGGAGCGCGCGGCGGTCCGGGGATATCCGGCAGGCATATTTTCAGATGCGGCAATTATTTTTTCCGCGTCAAAAGCCAGAGATTTATTTTCTGGGCCAGGGTTTCCAGGTTTACGGGCTTCGAGACATAGTCGAAAGCGCCGAGAGTCAGGCACTCTTTCGCTATCGCTTCGTCCTTGTTCCCGGTGATCATCATAAATCCGGAATCAGGCAGTTCCGTCACGAGTTCCTTGAGAACTTCCACCCCGTTTTTCTTCGGCATGGAGATATCCAGCAGAAGGAGGTCGGGTTTGAGCTCCCGGGCCAGGGCGAGCGTTTCGGCTCCGTCCTCGGCTTCTATCGCTTCGCAGGCTATGGAGGCGAGCAGGCGGCGAAACACGTCGCGCGACGCGCGGTCGTCGTCGGCTACGAGAACCCGCCCTTTCTCCCCGGAGCCGACGCGGCAGGAGGCGGGAGCCGTTTTTTCCGCCGCGGCCGGGTCTTTCGGATCCGCGCTCAAAATTTTTTCCACCGCGGCGAGCACGGGGGACAGTCCGTCCGCTTTGGACAGGAAAGCGGCCGCTCCCCAGCGCATATAAGCCGCGACCTCTTCGGGATTATTGTATCCGCTGAGCACCAAAACCGGCGCGGTTTTGGAAATCTCCCGTATCTTGTCGAAAACCAGAGACCCCGACATAAGGGGCAGGTCCCGGTCCAGCACCACAAGGTCGGGAACGAGGTTCTTAAAAGCCTGCACGCCGTTGGCTCCGTCGGCGGCCGTAAAAACCTTATGCCCCGCCCGCGTAAGAAAGACGGAAAGAGCGTCGCGCACTATCCCATCGTCGTCTATTATGAGTATTTTAGCCATATAAACCTCCGTTCCTTAATCGCATATTATACCACACCGCTTCCGAAGGCACAACAAGACGCTTATCCGTCGCTCAATCCCTTCTTCTGTCTTTAAGAAAAAGGCTTCCGGAGCGGCCTTTCAGTCCTTTAAGATATTTTTTTATTTCCGACACTATGTCCACTATTTTGGCGTAATGGTCCAGCCTGCGCCTCTCGTTGGTGGCTATAGCCGCGCTGAGCGTCATAAGCGGGAATTTCCGTCCTATTCCCAGACGGTCCCTGGAGAACAGGTAACCCCGGGCCCGGTCTTCGGCGCCGTAAAAACCGGGCGCGATGGCGTCGAAACCGGCGGTCACTGCCCTGGCAATATCCTCGGCCCCGCGGAAACCGGCCATTAAAACGAAATCGTCGCCCCCGATATGCCCCAGAAAAACATCCTCCGCCTCAAAATCGTTTCTCAGGTCGCTCAGGAGTCCGGCTACGCATTTTATCACGTTATCCCCGTTCAGGTACCCGTAATTGTCGTTATAAACCTTGAAATTATCCAGGTCCAGATAAAAGAAGGCCAGGTCGCAGCCCGACTTTATCCGCCTTGCCGCTTCTTCTTCTATCGCCGGCCCGCCGGGCAGAAAAGTGAGCGGGTTGGCGGCGAGTATAAGGCGATTACGTTTGCTGACCCCTTCCACCCTGGAGATAAGCTCCACGCTGTCGAAAGGCTTGGAAATGAAATCGTCTGCGCCCATCCCGAACTGGGAGGCCTTCTCCACGGGAGAGTCGCTGCCGCTGACTATTATCACGGGTATCATGGCCAGCCTCGGATTGCCGCGTATGCGGGCCAGCAATTCCCTGCCGTCGAGGCGGGGCATATTGAGGTCCAGCAGTATCACGTCGGGAGGCGTATCGGAGAGCCGTTCAAGCGCCTTCATCCCGTCATCGGCCGCTTCCACCTTCCAGCCGGTGCCCTCGAAAGCCCGGCTTATCAGCCTGTGAAAAGCCTTGTCGTCGTCGGCTACAAGCAAAGTCTTGTTCATATTTCCCCCGTTCTCCCTGAATTATTTCAGCGCTTAAATGAATATCCCCCCGCATAAATAGTATACGGGAGGACGCTTCGCTGAAGTTCAGAACGAGTTCATATCTTTCTCAAATCCAAAAGGAAGGGAAAACGGGCGGAAAGACTGAACTCTCACCCTTAACCTGAATCCTGCAGTTCAGGCCTGTTTTCATTGGAAAACAGGCGAATAAAGTTATGCAAGATTCACCCGCTTTCAGCGTCCCACTCCCCATAGCCCATGTGGACGGGACTATCCCTTTCCCTGATTCCATAAGGAAGAGGGACGAGTTGAGGATTAGGCGCTACCGCATAAAGAGCGGCTGCTTCTCCGCCCCTTTTACTATGACTGACTTTTGTGGTCCGATGTTCGATGCGGGTTTGGAATATTTGTCTGTGTTTTTGAACGATCGTCGCTAAACGCAGACAATGCGGAATTGCCAACAAGCGACGGTAAGCAGGTGTTTTGCGTCGCTTCTTCTTATGAGTGATTTTCACCCCTGCCCACTCCCGGTGTGGGTTCAGCACTCCATTGGCATTGTATTCAAAAAGATAATATGAATGAGCCAGTACCACCCGATTATTTGATATCGTGGGTTATCCCGGTCGCCCGGGACCTATCCACAAAATAACGGAGGTACTGGCTTATGAGTAATTCTACCATAGTTGTAGGCCTGGATGTTCACAAGGACAGTATAGTGGCCGCTGTTTTGCCGAAAAACGCAGGCAATGTCAGCGAAGTGATAAATATAGGTAATAGCTCTCTGGAAATTAAGCGGTTGGTTGAACGCATAGCCAGGCGCGGCCCAGCCGAATTCGTATATGAAGCAGGCCCATGCGGTTACGAGATCTGGCGTCAGATAACAAGAATGGGCGCGATGTGTTCAGTAATCGCGCCGGGGCTTACGCCGACAAAGCCGAATGACCGTGTAAAAACCGATAAACGCGACGCGGAAAAACTTGCCCGCTACCACAGGGCGGGCGAACTGACGGAAGTTCGTGTGCCGACACAGCTTGAAGAATCAGTCAGGGGCTTATTACGCGCGCGTGAAGACCTGCTGGAAGATAGATTGCGTGCCAGGCACAGGTTGCGCAATTTTCCGCAAAGGCGGGGCCGGCGCTACAGCAAGCGGTTATGGGGTGTAAATCATGAATTATGGCTCAAGGCGCAGAAGTTTGATTACCCCGCGTTATGCCAAACCTTCGAAACTTACTTGCGGACGCTGGACGAGACTATTGAGTCCGGCGTAAGTAATGCCCTGTTTGGAGGCTTGGATTTGAGATGAATGCGAGGCGTCCCACTCCCCACAACGAAGTA
>PEXO01000006.1:0-7051 GCA_002779045.1 Elusimicrobia bacterium CG08_land_8_20_14_0_20_59_10
AAGTCAGGACGCGGCATTCCAGAAGTCTACAAAGGTTCAGAGGGGAGTTTCAAGTGGCCGATACGCAGGATATTAAAATACAACGCAGCACTAAAATCAAAGAACCCCGGATAACCGGGGATCGGGGCTTCGGAGGTTAAATCAATTTGGGCGGAAGGGGAAATTACTTCGTCCAGACGGTGTAAAAGGGGCCCTGGGCAGCCAGGGTCCAGCCCGCGCCGGGGTTCCAGGCCCGGTCGCCGATACGCAGCGCGGTCCGGTCGTCTATGACGGCGGCGTAAACGCCGGTGTCGGCTTTCAGTATCCTTACGGCGCTGGTGGAGTTTATCCGCTGCGCGCGGCGGAGCTTTATCAGGGCGGAAATGGACGTCTTCATGCCCGGGTCGAAGAAATGCGGCCAGTAGATGCAGGGGATGCCCGGATGCGTAAGCAGATAGGCGTAGCCCGCCGGCACCTTGTCCGACGGGAAAGGCCAGGCGTTCTCTTTAAGGCCGGAACCGGGGCTTGAGCCCGTGTCGTGGTTCTCCAGGAAGGTCACGGAATTAGCGGGCCACCAGCCCAGGAGGCCGGAAGGCCGGTTGTTCTTGTCGGCCAGGCGCCAGTACTGGCCGGTCTGCATGGCGGCCTGCAAAATGCCCTTGGTGGTAAAATCAAAGACCTTTATCTCCCCGCCCGTAGCGTCCATCCAGTCGCAGGAAGCCTGGCGGTGCCCGTCGGTATTGCCCAGGTCCAGGTCGTCCCAGAGCTCCGCCACCGAGAAAGCCGAGCCGCTGGCCCTGTTATATTCCAGCATATAGGCCGGGGTGAAGCCGCGCGCGTAATCGTAGCGCCAGCCGTCGAAACCCGCCGAATCCCTGAGCCCGTTGAGCCAGGCCTTTACGGAACTGCGCACATAAGGTTTGGTATGGTCTATATCCCGGGCGGCGTGGAAGCCCTTCCCGGTGTCCCGGGCGCCCTTGCCTTTGCCCCATTCATCGTCGGAGCAGACCGAATCATCGCCCCAGGCCGGCTCGGTAAAATCTGCCCAGTCCTTTGTCCCCACGCGGTGGTTCACCACTATGTCGCCTATAACGCGCACGCCGCGCGAATGCAGCGCCCTGACAGCCGCGGCCAGCTGCGCCTCGGTGCCGTAAGCGGAATTAAGCACCGCAAGCCTGCGCGGCATGTAGCCCTCAGGGGCGGAGGAATCGGAAGGCGGAGGCAGCCACACCAGGTCTATCCCGGCGGCCGAGATCTCGGGCGCTTTGGCTTTTATCACGCCCCACCAGGGCGCGGACTTCCACGAGGTCCAGTGGAACCCCTGGATCATCACCGTGGAATCTCCGGCGGCGGCGCATACGGGAACGGGCCGGCACAAAAGCGCGACCGCAGCCACGGCAAGAGCGAACAAAGCCCTGCTGTTCTTCATCCCAATATTTTTGCAGATTTTCGGCTATTGTCAAGGGCCGAAGGAACGGTTATTTTATTATTTCCAGCTTGCCGGCGGTCATGCGCAGCACGCGGTCGGCGCGGCGCGCGGCTTCCTCGTTGTGGGTGACCATCAGCACCGCGGCGCCCAGGCCGGAAGCGCTCTTCAGGTCGTCGAGTATCACGCCGGAATTATGGCGGTCCAGGTTGCCGGTGGGCTCGTCGGCTATCAGCAGGGCCGGGCTGTTGCGCAGGGCCCGCAGCATGGCGGCGCGCTGCTTCTCCCCGCCTGAGATGTCCATCGGGAACTTCTGCGCTATCTCTTCCAGGCCGAAGCGCCTGAGCAGTTCCAGGCCGTCGGCCGTCCCCGCGTTCTTAAGCAGCCGCGCCGGCAGCTCTATGTTCTCCAGCACGGTGAACTCCGGCAGCAGGGAATCGAACTGGAAGACGAAGCCTATGCTTTTGAGCCGCAGCACGGCCTTCTGCGCCTCGTCCAGGTCCTCCATGCGGCGGCCGAAAAGGCGTATCTCGCCGCTGTAGGCATCGTCCAGCAGACCCACTAGATTAAGCAAAGTGGATTTGCCGGAGCCGGACGGGCCCACGATGGAGACGAACTCGCCGCGCGAGATGTGGAAATCCAGATCATCCAGCACCAGTATCTGCTCATGCCCCTGGGTATAGGCCTTGCTCAGACCGCAAATTTCGACAGTTTTATCCATTTCTCTTAGCCATATCGTATGGCGTCCACCGGGCTTATCTTCGAGGCGCGCAGGGCCGGGTATACCGTGCTCAGCATACACAGCACATAACTGACTCCGGCGGTTAAAAGCAGGTCCCGCGCTGTAAGGGAGACAGGGACCTTGGTGATATAATAAATGTCCGACGGCAGTTCCACCACGGGATAAACGGAGATGAAGACCGAAATGCCGATGCCCAGCAGCACCCCCAACCCTATGCCGGTGAGCGCTATCAGGTTGCCCTCCCAGAAGAAGATAGCGCGTATGAAGGCCGGGCCCGCGCCCAGGGCGCGCAGTATGCCTATGTCACGCAGCTTTTCCACGCTCATCATCAGCAGGTTGGAAGCTATGTTAAATGTAGCCACCAGTATTATCAGAGCCAGCACCAGCGACATCACGAACTTCTCCAGCTTGAGCGCGGCAAAAAGGGTCTGGTTCATGTCGGCGTAGGTCTTCACGGAATAGCCCGCGCCCAGCGTTTTGCGCAGCGCGGCGGCCACTGGCCCGGCGTCATTGATATCCTTCAGCTTTACGCCGGCGCCGTTAGCCCCGCCGGCGCCGCCGAAGAAGTCCCCCGCCGTGGCTATGGAGCAGTAGGCCATGGTATTGTCGAACTCGTAATAGCCGGTGCGCACCATACCGACCACCTTGAATTTCTTCATCTTGGGCAGCAGGCCCAGGCCCGCCGCCGCGCCCTGCGGCGAGACCAGCACGGCCTCGTCACCCAGCCACAGCCCCAGGTGCCTGGCCAGTTCCTCGCCCAGCACTATGGCCCGCGACCCGCCGCCGTCCGGCTTTTCCAACCGGTCCCAGGAGCCGCGCACCAGGGAACCCTTCAGGTTGTTGACGGAAAATTCCAGCGCGGGGTCGAAGCCTCTAACCACCACGCCGGTGGAGCGGCCGTCGAAGGTGAGTATGGCCTGGCCCAGGATGAACGGTGACTCCGCGGCCACGCGGACGTCCCGCTTCAGAGCGGTTTTAAAAAAATCCATGTCGCGCGGCGCCATGCGGCCGTAGACGGTGAGATGGGCCTGCGCGTCTATTATCTTCTTCTTTATGTCGGACTGAAAACCGTTCATTATGGCCAGCGTGACTATAAGCGCGGCCACGCCCAGCGCCACGCCCGCCACGCCTATAAGCGTGGTTATCATGGTGAAGAGCCCCTTGCGCTTGGCCAGCAGGTAACGGCGTGCAATGAAGAATTCCGTGGACATATTTGGTATCGTTGCTTCGGCGGCGCGGGGACCGGAACGCAAAACGCGCTCGGCCACACCGTGGCCTCGCTCTGCCTCAGGCCTCGGCGCTGCGCAAGCCTCGGCCTTCGGAAGGTTTTGCTAACCCGGTCCCCGCGCCGCCTGCCGGACCGGCACCCGCTGAGCCCCCCTACTGCTGGTCGGCGGGGCGCAGCAGCGGGAACAGTATCACTTCACGGATGGAGGGCTTGCCGGACAGCAGCATGGTAAGGCGGTCTATCCCTATACCTATGCCGCCCATCGGGGGCATGCCGTACTCCATCGCCTCGATGAAATCCTTGTCCAGGATGTCCGCCTCGCCGTTATTCTCCTCTTCCTGCTGGCGCAGTTGCTCCACCAGGCGGCTCTTCTGATCCTCGGGGTCGTTCAGCTCGGTGTAGGCGTTGGCTATCTCCTCGGTGCCGGCGAAGAACTCGAAGCGCTCCACCAGCGACTCGTCCCCCGCCTTGCACTTGGCCAGCGGGGTTATGGCCGTGGGATGGTCAAAAACGAAGGTGGGCTGCTGCAGCCCGGCCAGTATCTTCTCGTCCATGATCCGCTCGAAGATCTTGGCGGAGGTGGTATCGGGACCGCACTCAATATGCAGTTCGGCGGCCAGCTTCTTCAGGCTCTCCCTGTTAAACCCCTTGCCTTTAAGCACCTCGTGAATATCCTCTCCGGTCTTCGCTTTCCACTCTTCGGGCAGCGACAGCCTGCGGAACGGCGGCTTTAGGTTTATCTTCCCGCCGTTGTACTCTATGGTCTCGGAACCGACGATCTTTATGCAGCGCTCGAATATGCGCTCCACCAGTTCGGCCATGCCGTTATAGTCGGTATACGCCTTATAGGCCTCCAGCATGGTGAACTCCGGGTTATGGCGGGTGTCCACGCCCTCGTTGCGGAACACGCGCCCTATCTCGTAGGCGCCGTCCAAGCCGCCTATCAACAGCTTCTTGAGCGGCAGCTCCAGGGCTATGCGCATGTACAGTTCGTTCTTGTAGGCGTTGTGAAAGGTGATGAACGGACGGGCGCTGGCGCCGCCGGCCTGGGAACAGAGCACCGGGGTTTCCACTTCCAGGCAGCCTTCGGAATTGAGTATGTCGCGCAGCGCGGCCACTATCCGGGCGCGGCGTATGAAGATGTCTTTAGCTTCCTCGTTGGAGATCAGGTCCAGGTAGCGTTCGCGGTAGCGGGCCTCGGCATCGGTAAGGCCGTGGAACTTCTCGGGCAGCGGCCGCACGGACTTGGACAGCACGGTGAGCTTTTGCGCGTTCACGGTAAGCTCTCCGGAATGCGTCACAAAAAGCTTGCCCTCCACTCCCAGGAAATCCCCCACGTGCAGCTGCTTCCTGAACAGCTCGTAGGACTCTTCGCCCACCACGTCCTTTTTTACGTAGATCTGCAGCTTGCCGGTGCCGTCCTTTATATGGGCAAAGGAGGCCTTCCCCATCACCCGCATAAGCACCATGCGGCCGGCTACGGTCACCGGGGTGTCCGGCGCGCATTTAGCGGCTTCAGCCATTTTGTGCGTGGGTTTGAAGCGGTGGGGGAAAGGGTCTATCCCCTTTTCCCGTATGGCTTTTATCTTGGCGTAATTATTGGCTACTATCTCGTCGATGCCTGAATTGGGGGTGTCGATCATTTTTTTGAAGCCAACGCGTCTTTTATTATTTTTACGAGGTTTTTGGGTTCGAACGGTTTCTCGACGAAAGCGAAAATATTCGAGGAGAGCTCGAAAAGGTCCTTCATCTGGCCTTTGGCGGTGAGTATCACTATCGGGATATCCCGCAGGCTTTCCATCTCCTGAAGTTTGGACTGGAAGGTATAACCGTCCATCTCGGGCATCATTATGTCAAGGATGATGGCGTCCGGCCTTATCTTTTCGCCTTCGGTCGCGGTGAGCATATTGTAGGCCTCGAGGCCGTTGAAAGCCTCAATGACCTCTAATTTCTCCCGCTCCATCAGGACCTTGATGAGAAACACCACATCTTTCTCGTCGTCTATCACCATTACCTTGGACATAATTCTCCTCTCGCTGCGATGAACCGGACCCGGACAAAAGCCCGCACGGCCGCCCCGCAGAGCGGCGGCCGCTTTACTTCCGCGAATATCATTTTACAAGATAGGAGGCTGTCAAAACAAGGCAGCGCGAAAAAATGTAGAATTGTATACTACACGGAGGTGACCATGGCGATTGAAAAGACCCTTGTACTGATAAAACCCGACGGCATGCGGCGGCGTTTGGCGGGACTTGCGATAGACAGGCTGGACGGCACCCGGCTGGAAATGGTGGCCGCGAAGGTGGTCTCCGTAACGGAAGAACTGGCGCGCAAGCACTACGCGCTGCTGGAAGGGCAGGGCATCTTCAAGGACAAGAAGATGTACGACCAGCTGATAAATTTCATAAAAGGCGATTTTCACGAAGTCGCCGGGCGGCGCGTGATAGCTATGGTCTACCAGGGAGAGAACGCCGTGAAGGAAATACGGGCGGTAGTTGGCGCCACCAACCCGGAGAGCGCCGCCCCGGGCACAATACGCGGCTCGTTCGGGCGCATCAGCAGCAAGCACGGCCATTTTGAGAACGTCGTACACGCCTCGGGCAACGCCGAAGAGGCGGAGCGCGAGGTAGGCATCTGGTTCAGGCCCGAGGAATTGGTGGCCCTGTAAAAGCGCCGGCCCCATGATCAAATCCCGCACAGCCGCCCTCTGCCTCTGCGCCGCGCTACTTGTCCCGGCGCCGGCGGTTTCCGCCGCCCAAACGCCGGAGGAGCGTATAGAGCTTACCACTGTGGACGGCTGGAACCTGAACGCGCGCTATGCCAAAGCCGCCGAAGGCGCGCCCACCGTGGTGATGATTCATACGCAGAAAAGCGACCTTACGGAATGGAAGAACTGGTTCAAGCCGATGAGGCGCTACGGCTTCGGCTACCTGGCTATAGACCTGCGCGGGCACGGCAACAGCTTTATGACTCCGGACGGCTCCACCACTTCCTGGAAAACCTTCGCGCGAAGCGGCCCCGACAACGAGTACAACCGGATGCTGCGCGACGTGGACGCAGCGCTGGCCTACCTTTCCACCAATTCCGTGACCGCCGACACTATAGTGCTGGCGGGCTCGGTGCTGGGCGCGAACCTGGCCATAAAGGCCGCTGCCATACACCAGGACATCTCCATGGTGATAGCCCTTTCCCCCGCGCTGAACGCATATGATGTGCTGTCGGTGAACCCGCTGCGCGCCTACGGAAAAAGGCCGCTGCTTATTGTGGCCGGCGCGGATAAGCTGCGCCAGTACAAGGAATTCCAGCTCTTGAACGATATAGCCAAGACCGCCTGCGGCAAGAGCAATGTGACCGTTATAGTGGAGGCCAGGGGAATAGGCCCCAGCCTGGTGACGAAATACAATGTGCGGCGCATACTGGACTGGATAAAGAACCCGCGCAGACCGCCCGCGGTGGAATTCTCCACGGCGCCGGTCTCAGAACTAACCCCCGAACCCGGCGGCCGGGAACGAGCGCCGGAAGAGGAATGGCAGGAACTGCCGGAGTACCGGCCATGAAACACACTGACGCTTTCTCCACATATTCCCAGCTGCCTACTGAGCAGAACAACCCGCGCACCCGCGACCTGGACCGCATGCCGCTGCGCCGTGTGCTTGAAAAGCTGAACTACGAAGAT
>PEXO01000006.1:7060-10145 GCA_002779045.1 Elusimicrobia bacterium CG08_land_8_20_14_0_20_59_10
CCTAAAGCCGTGGCAAAAGCCATACCGCGGATAGAGAAGGCCGCACGCGCCATCTCCAGAAGCTACCTGGCCGGGAACAAGATCTATTTTATAGGCGCGGGCACCAGCGGCCGCCTCGGCGTGCTTGAAGCGGCGGAGATCCCCCCCACCTACGGGGTGGGATCCGGAGTTTTCACCGCGCTGATGGCGGGCGGCAAAGACGCGGTGTTCCTCTCCAAAGAAGGGGCCGAGGACGTCTTTGAGAACGGACGGAAGGAAATTTCCCGGCTGGTACGCCGCGGCGACACCGTGGTGGGCATAGCCGCCAGCGGCATCACCCCTTATGTGCAGGGCGGGCTGGCCGCGGGCAGGAAGGCCGGAGCCGTCACCGTGCTGGTGACCTGCAACCCGCGTGAAAAGGCCAAAGAGGCCTCCATACGCGTGGCGCTGGACGTGGGACCGGAGCCGGTCTCGGGCTCCACCCGCATGAAATCCGGCACGGCCACCAAGCTGGCCCTGAACATGCTTTCCACCGCTTCGATGGTCATTTCCGGGAAGGTCTACCGCAACTGGATGGTGGACGTAAAGACCACCTCGAAGAAGCTGGTGCTGCGCGCAGAACGCATCACCGCCACCGTCGGACAGGTATCGCAGCGGGAGGCGCGCCGCCTGCTGAACCTCACCGGCAATGACGTAAAGACCGCCATAGTGATGGCCCGGCTGGGCGTCCCGAAAGAAGCCGCCGCCGCCCGCATAAAAAAGGCCCGCGGCTTCCTCAAGAATATTCTTGGCTGACCCCCCTACTGCGGGCCGGAGATCGCTTCCAACAGGAGCCGGCCGTATTTTTCCACGCGCTTTTCCCCCATGCCTTTTATGCCCAGCAGGGCCTCCGGCGTCTGCGGTTTCAGGGCGGCCATTTCCAGCAGCGCGGCGTCCTGGCAGATGACATAGGGCGGGATGCCGGCCTTGTCGGCCAGGGCCCGGCGCAGCGCGCGCAGCTTTTCGAATAATTCCTTATCGGATTCCAGGAATACAACCCCGGCCTTTTCCGCTTTTTTCAGGGCCTTGGACTTCTTCTTACCGGCCCTGGGCGGCGCGGGCAGGCCCAGGCGCACCGTTCCATTGCCCTGGCAGAGGGCGCGGCCTTCGGCGGTGATGCGCAGCAGCGGGTATTCGTTCTCCTCCGTAACTTCAAGGAAGTCCTGCACTATAAGCTGGTCTATCCAGGAGCGCACTGCGGGCTCGCCCGCTTCTTTAAGCAGTCCGAAGACCTTAAGCTGGTCGTGGCCGTTGCCGGTCATGCGGTCGCTGGGGCGGCCCAGGAGCAGGTTCACCACGTAGCCCGTGCCGTAGCGGCCCTCGGCGCGCCAGGCGGCGCTCAGCACTTTTTTTGCCGTCAGCAGTGCCTCGTCGTCAGGCAGGCCCCGGGTCTCTCCAAGGCAGACATCGCAGGCCCCGCAGCCCTCCTGAGCCCTTTCGCCAACCGGGTAAGGCGCGCTGAAATGTTCGGACAGCAGGCTATGGCGGCAGACGGGGGACACGGCATAGCGGCCGATGTCACGCAATTGTTTTTCAAGAGCGCGCTCGCGCTCCGGGGAAAGCGTCACATCTTTTTTTGCCAGCCAGCGGTGTGCGGCCAGGTCGGAAGCGGAAAAAAGCAGCGTGCAGTCGGCGCTCAGGCCGTCGCGGCCGGCGCGGCCGCTCTCCTGCTGGTAATGCTCCACCGAGCGCGGGGTATTGGCGTGCACCACATAGCGCACATTGGAGCGGTCTATGCCCATGCCGAAAGCTATGGTGGCCACTATCACATCCAGCCGCTCGTTCACGAAATCGTCCTGCGCGCGGCGGCGGTCCTCGGCATTAAGACCGGCGTGATACGGGGCGGCTGAAACACCTTCACCTTTGAGCTTCTCCGCCAGGCGCGCCACGTCCTTGCGGGTCTGGGCGTAAACAATGCCCCCCTCGCCGGGATGGGCGCGCACCACCTCCAGCACCTGCTTGAACTGGTCGCGGCGCGGGAAGGCGCGGTAAACAAGGTTGGGCCGGTCCGGGTGGCCTATCAGCATCTCCGGAGAACGCAGGCCCAGCTGGGCGCGGATGTCGTCCTGCACCACCGGCGTGGCGGTGGCAGTGAGAGCCATGCGGGCGGCATGGGGGAAATTATCCAGCGCCTCGGTAAGGCGGCGGTATTCGGGGCGGAACTCGTGGCCCCAGTGCGAGACGCAGTGCGCTTCGTCCACGGCGGCCAGCACCAGGCGCGGGCCGATGGCTTCGTAAAGGTCGCCCACCAGCAGGCGCTCCGGGCTTACGTAAAGAATTTCGGTCACGCCGCTGTTCAGCCTTGAATAAGCTTCCCGCCTGGGGGCGGCCCTGAGATTGGAATGCAGGGAATCGGCGACCAGCCCGGCCTCGCGCGCGGCGGCCACCTGGTCGTCCATCAGCGCTATCAGCGGCGACACCACCAGCACCAGCCCGCCCGCCGCCGCCGGCAGCTGGTAGCAGAGGCTTTTGCCGCCGCCGGTGGGCAGCACCACCAGGCAGTCGCGCCCGGACAGAGCGGCCTCGATGGCCTCTTTCTGGAGCGGCTTGAAGGAGTCGTAACCCCAGCGTTTTTTAAGTATTTCCTCGGGCGTCACCTGAATAGTATAGCATGCCGGCCCGGCAGACCAATAGACATAAGGCAGCGGGGGTATACACGGCTGAAGGCCAAAGCGGCGGACTCCAATCCGTGTCCGCCAGGTCTCCCTTCGTGCCCTTGACAAATGCCAGGACAGCCAGTAGTATATACATAGAGGATATCATGCACGTACTGCTTTTAGCCGCCGCCGTTCTTCTCCCGTCCCCGGTCAGTGCCGGAGGCGCGTTCGAAGAACTCACGAACAGCTCTCCGGGCTATGAAGCTCCGCTGCCGGCGGCAGCGCCGGTCAACGCCGTGTCCAAAACGGCCGCGAAAGCCCTGGCCGTCATACAACAACCCGACGGGGATATCTTCGTGCTGACAAAACGTCAGGCCCCCTTGGGACTTAGAGAACTCCCTGACGATGCTATCCGGGAGGAGCGGCCGACGGCCGCGGAGGTCCTGCCCGTTCCCGCCCCCGGGCGGTCC
>PEXO01000194.1 GCA_002779045.1 Elusimicrobia bacterium CG08_land_8_20_14_0_20_59_10
AAATGCCGAAGGTGCACAAATTTCTAGTCGGCCAGAAGGTCGGCATGACGCAGGTTTTCGGCGCGGACGGTTCGCTTTACGGCGTTACCGTGGTGAAAGCCGGCCCCTGCCGCGTGGTCTACACGCGCACTAAAGAGAAGGACGGCTACCAGGCCGTCTGCCTCGGCTTCGGCCATAAGAAGGAAAAAAACGCCAATGCCGCGGAGAAGGGCCTGGCTAAAAAGCTGGGCATACAGCCTGTAAAAAATCTCAGGGAATTCCGCGTTAACGATCTCGCGGGCGCGGCTCAGGGCCAGCTGGCCGGAGTGGAGCGGTTTGCCGAGGGCGAATACGTGGACCTGCAGGGAGTTTCAAAGGGCAAGGGCTTCGCGGGCGGCATGAAGCGCCATCATTTCAGCGGCGGCCCGGCCTCGCACGGCGCTTCCGACAGGGAAAGAGCCCCGGGTTCGCTGGGGTCGCGCCGCTCGCTGGGCCGCGTGCTCCCGGGACAGAGAATGGCCGGCCATATGGGTATGGATACCGTCTCAGTACAAAAAATAAAGATCATAAAGGTCATACCGGAGGAGAACCTGCTGCTGGTGAATGGCGGTGTTCCCGGCGCTAACGGCACCACGCTCAGCGTGATCCTCACCGTCAAGAAGGTTCCCAAGCCGCCCGCCCCGGTGGCGACAAAAGGCAAGGCCAAGAAGGACGCCGCCAAGCCGGCGGTCAAGAAACCCGCCAGGAAATAAGGCGTTCTTTTAAGGGATAAACTATGGAAACTAAACTTTTAAACCTGAAAGGAAAAGAAGTGGGCTCCTTCAGCATGCCCGAAGCTCTTTTCTCCGTGAAGCCGGATCAGCATTTCCTTCACGAGATAGTAAAACATTATCTCGCCAATAAGCACCGCGGCACCGCCTGCACCAAGACCCGCTCGGAAGTTTCCGGCGGCGGCAAGAAGCCGTGGAAGCAGAAAGGCACCGGGCGTGCCCGCGCCGGTTCTACCCGCTCTCCTATCTGGCGCAAGGGCGGCGTGGTGTTCGGCCCCAGGCCCCGTTCCTTCAGGCAGTACCTGCCGCACCAGAAACTCCGCCAGGGGCTGATAGAAGCTTTATCCGCGCGCTACGCGGAAGGCGCCGTGCTGGTGGTGGAGAACCTCGCCCTCGAGGCCGCCAAGACCAGCGCCCTTAACGATCTGCGCAAGGCGCTCGGCCGCGGCGGCCACAGCGTGCTGTTCGTCACGGACAAGATGGAGAAGAACTTCGTGACGGCTTCGCGTAATATAGCGGATTTCGGCTGGTGCCTGGCCAGGAACCTGAACGCCTACGAGACCCTGCGCAATGACAGGCTTGTTTTTACTACGGGCGGTGTAAAGGCGCTCGCCGGGAACGTGAAGGAGAATTAAATCATGAATTTTACCGAAGTGCTCATTTCCCCCATCTTAAGCGAGAAGAGCGTGTCCCTGAAGGACGCGGAGAACCGCTACAGTTTCAGGGTAAACCCCCGCGCCAACAAGACGGAGATCAAGAAAGCCGTCGAGGCGCTTTTTAAGGTAAAAGTGGAGGCCGTGCGCACCGCCAATATGCCCGGCAAGCTGCACAAGGTCGGCCGCCACGAGGGCTACCGTTCGGACTGGAAGAAAGCGATGGTTACCGTGAAGGCCGGACAGAAGATAGACGTTACGGACCTGCCCAAGTGAGGCACATAAAGAGAAACTAACATGAGGAAGTAACATGCCCGTTAAATCATTCAACCCCTATACACCCTCGCGGCGCACGATGCAGATGTCCGATTACTCGGATATCACCAGGTCCGAGCCCGAGCGCAAGCTCTCCAAAGGGCTGCGCAAGCACGGCGGACGCAACAATACCGGTATTGTGATGGTGCGCCATCACGGCGGAGGCCACAGGCGCCGCTACCGCCTGATAGATTTCAAGCGCGAGAAGTACGGCGTGCCCGCGAAGGTGGTCTCGATAGAGTATGACCCCAACCGGAACGCCCGCATAGCGCTGCTGTTCTACGCCGACGGAGACAAGCGTTATATACCCGCGCCTCTCGGCCTGGGCGTGGGCGCTTCCGTGGTCAGCGGCCCCAAGTCCGAGATCCGCCTGGGCAATGCGCTGCCGATGAGCGCCATTCCGGACGGCACGTTCATACACGCCATAGAGATGATCCCCGGCAAGGGTGCGCAGTTCGTGCGCGCAGCCGGCACGCAGGCGCAGCTGATGGCCAAGGAGGGTAATTACGCCCTCGTCAAAATGCCTTCCGGTGAGATACGCAAGGTTCTTAAGGGGTGTATGGCCACCATAGGCCAGGTCGGAAATATCGAGCACAATACCATAACGCTCGGCAAGGCCGGCCGCAAGCGCCATCTGGGAGTGAAGCCTACCGTGCGCGGTACGGCGATGAACGCCACCGACCACCCGCTGGGCGGCGGCCGCGGCCGTTCTAAGGGCAACAACGTTCCTCGTTCGCCGTGGAACCAGCCCTCCAAGGGCTTCAAGACCAGGACCAAATCAAAGATCTGGAGCTGGATGATAATTCAGGACAGGCGCAAAAACGGCGCTTCGGCTTAACGGAGGAATATTCAAATGAGCAGATCGTCTAAAAAGGGGCCTTTTGTGACCCAGAACCTTCTGGAGAAGATCCAGGAGATGAACCAGATCGGAGAGAAGAAGCAGATAAAGACCTGGGCGCGCGCCTGCACCATAACCCCGGAATTCATCGGGCACACCCTCATGGTGCACAACGGCAAGAAGTTCCTGCCCGTGTTCGTCAATGAGCGCATGGTCGGCCACAAGCTGGGCGAGTTCTCTTTCACGCGCCTGTTCAAAGGCCACGGCTCTTCCCATACGAAGGACGCGAACGCCCTTACCTAATAAACTGGAAGACAAACGGAGAAATTTATGGAAGCCAAATGTCATCTTAAGTATCAGCGGTACGGCAGGCGCAAAGTGGCGCAGCTGCTCGACGCTATAAAAGGAAAATCCCTCTTTGAGGCGGGGTATCTCCTGGCCAACGCGCCGCGGGGCGCCAATACGGTAGTGCATAAGGCCGTGCAGTCGGCCGGCGCGAATCTCTCCGTGAAACTCGGGCGCAAGCTCGATCTCAAGAGCATCTGGGTGAGCGCCGCCTTTGCGGACCAGGGCCCGATGAAAATGCTTAAACGTGTGCAGCCGGGCCCGCAGGGCCGCGCGATGCCGTTCAAAAGAAAAATGTGCCACATCACCGTGATGGTGTCCGATACCAAGGAGGCGAAGCGCTAAGCGCGGATTTAATATGGGTCAAAAAATTCATCCCAGAGGTTTAAGGCTCGGCTACATACAGGACTGGCAGTCGCGCTGGTTCTCCCCCAAGAAAATGCCGGAGCTCATCCGCGAAGATTTCGAGATAAGGAACATGGTGACCGAGCGCTTCCAGCTGGCTTCTGTCAGTTGGGTGGACATAGAGCGCGCGGGCGCCTACCTGAAGGTGAGCATACACACCGCCCGCCCCGGCGTGGTGATAGGCCGCAAGGGCGCCGACATCGAGAACCTCAAGAGGGATGTGGAGAAGTTTACCGGCCGCAAGGTTTTTATAAACGTTTCGGAGATAAAGATCCCGGAGATGGATTCAAGGCTCGTCGGCCAGTCCATAGCCCAGCAGCTTGAGAAGCGCATCTCCTTCAAGCGCGCTATTAAGCGCGGCATGGAGCGCACGATGGCCTCGGGCGCGCTCGGCATAAAAGTGATGGCCTCCGGCCGCCTCGGCGGCGCCGAAATAGCCCGCCGCGAATGGTTCCGCAAGGGCCGTGTCCCGCTGCAGACCATCTCGGCCGATATAGACTATAGCCTTACCGAAGCCAACACCACTATGGGCAAGATAGGTATAAAGGTGTGGATTTTCAAGAAGCTTTTCTTTGCGAAGACGCCGCGCGAACTGCGCGAACAGCTTATTCGCATGGAAGCGGAGAACCCGAGCGAAATTTCCGTGATGGACGAGGCCGCGCAGGCACGCCAGGCGAAGTAGCCCGGCGCTTCGCGGAATAATTAACAGCGTTTTTAAGGAGATTTAGTTATGTTGATGCCAAAAAGGGTAAAGTACCGCAAGACGCACTCGGCCCCCCGTATAAAGGGCTTCGCAAAACGCGGCACCACTCTGGCTTTCGGCCAGTTCGGTCTGAAGGCGCTGGAGCCGCGCTGGATAACCGCCCGCCAGATAGAAGCCTGCCGCGTGTGCATAGTCCGCTACCTGCACAAGAAGGGCAAGATCTGGGTGCGCATTTTCCCGGACAAGGCCGTTACGAAGCATCCCGCTGAAACCCGCATGGGTAAGGGAAAGGGCGCGCCGGACCATTGGGTGGCCGTAGTGAAGCCGGGCCGCATGCTCTTCGAAGTGGAGGGGCTGGACCTTGCCACAGCCAAAGAGGCTTTTACCAGGGCCGGACATAAGCTCCCCGTGCTTACGCGCTTCGTGTCCCGCGACGAGAACTAAGTTATAAGGAGCCGCGCCGCTATTATGAAAAGCAAAGACAAGGAAAACCTCAAGAACCTGTCCGGGACCGAACTCAGGGTCCAGGCCTCGGACCTTAAGAAGCAGATCTTTAAGCTTAATTTCAAGCGCATCACCAGTCCCATAGAGAACCCGGTGCAGCTGCGCCTTATCCGCCGCAGGATAGCGCTGATAAACACGATCATGCGGCAGCGTGAGCAGGCGAAGGAAAAAACCGCCGCAGAGGTTGAAAAATGACGAACAATACCCCCGAATCCAGGAGCAAGAGGAAGGTTTTGCGCGGAGTAGTGGTTTCCGACAGGATGCCCAAGACCCGTGTGGTCAGTGTAGAGCATGTAGTAAACCACGCCTTCTACAACAAGACCCTCAGGCGCAACCACAAGTTCTACGCGCACGACGAGGCGAACGAGTCCAAAAGCGGAGACCTGGTGGAGATAACCAGCATGCGCCCCCTGTCGGCCCTTAAGCGCTGGCGGGTCAGCAAAATAGTGGAGAAGGCCGCACAATAGAGCTGAAGCGCTGAAGCGGAGAAGTATCCCGCACTTCAGGACTTCAGTTCTTCAGAACTTCAGCGCTAAATAACGGAGAGAGATTTATGATCCAGCTGAGAACGATCCTTAACGTCGCCGATAACTCCGGAGCCCGCAAACTGCAGTGCTTCCATGTTATGGGGGGCAGTTACCGCAGGTACGCCTTCCTGGGCGACACGGTGGTATGCTCCGTGCGGGAGGCCACGCCGCACGCGGCGATCAAGAAAGGCGAAGTAGTGAAGGCCGTAGTCGTGCGCGTGAGAAAGGAATCGCGCCGCAAGGACGGCTCCCATATACGTTTCGACGACAATGCCGTCTGCGTTTTAGACGAGAACGGCGATCCCAGGGGCACCCGTGTCTTCGGACCGGTGGCCAGGGAACTGCGCGCCAGGAACTATCTGAAGATAGTTTCTCTGGCGCCGGAAGTTATTTAGCCGTCTGGCCGTCTGAGGCGCATAGCGCCTGATACGGCATGACCAGAGGTCTAATACGGCCTGGGCATAGCCCTAAAGCGCATAGCGCTATTACGGAATGGCTATAGGCCTAAAAGGTGGAATTATGCTGAAACTGAAAAAGAAAGACATGGTCCTTGTGATAGCCGGCCGCGACAAAGGCAAGAAGGGCGAGATCAAAGAAGTTAAGGCGGGGTCCCGTAAGGTGGTGGTGATGGGCGTCAATATAGTGTCCAAGCACAAGAAGACCACCAAGGACAAGCCGGGCGGCATCCACAAGATAGAGGCCGCGCTCGATATCTCGAACGTGAAGCTGGTCTGCCCCAAGTGCGGCAAGCCTGCGCGCGTGAAGATAGTGTTCCAGGGTGGCTCAAAACTGCGAGCCTGCAAGGAATGCGAAGAAGTGATAATTTAGGCATAGAGGTAACTTTACATGGCGAAGGAAATTAAGAAAGATATCAAGCCGGAAAAGAAGCCGGGGCAGCCGCAGGCAGCGAAGCAGGATAAGAAGCCCAAAGAGCACAAAAGCCAGGCGGTGGTCAGTTCTGTGGCCGCCGGGCCGGTGGCGCCGCCGCCACAGGGCTATGTTGTGCGCCTTAAGGAAGCTTATTTCTCCAGGGTGCTGCCCGCGCTGCTTAAGGATTTCAACCTGACTTCCCCGATGGCCGCGCCCAAGGTAACGAAGATCGTTATCAATATCGGAGTGACCGAGGCCAAAGAGAATATACAGGCTCTGGATCTGGCCAAGGAAGACCTGACGCTGATCTCCGGGCAGGCCCCGCAGGTGCGCCGCGCCAAGAAATCCATTTCGAACTTCAAACTGCGCGAAGGCATGCCGATAGGCGTGCGCGTCACGCTGCGCGGCATCCGGATGTTCGAGTTCATGGACCGCTTTATTTCGCTGGCGGTGCCCAGGATCCGCGACTTCCAGGGCTTCGATGCGAGGCTCTTCGACGGGCGCGGCAACCTCAACATCGGCCTGAAAGAACATCACATCTTTCCGGAAGTGAACATGGAAAAATCACCCAAGCCCCACGGCATGAATATCACTTTCGTGACGACGGCCGGAGACAATAAGAAGGGCCAGGCGCTGCTGGAGTATCTCGGCCTGCCTTTCAAAAAGGCTAAGGTTTAAGGTCTAACCAACAGGAGAAGGATTTATGGCTACATATGCTTGGATGGCAAAGATGCGCAAACCGCAGAAGTTCTCTACGCGCTTCAGGAACCGCTGCCAGATCTGCGGCAGGCCCCGCGCCTACTACCGCGACTTCGGACTCTGCAGGATCTGCCTGCGGAAGATGGCCCACGAAGGGCTTATTCCGGGACTGAAGAAGTCCAGCTGGTAATTAAGGAAAGACTGGAGAGAATAGCTTTACGAGGTAAACAAATGGATCCCATATCAAACATGCTGGTTTCAATAAAGAACGCCGCGGTCAAGCGCAAGGAAAGGATAGACATCCCCTTCTCGGGTATAAAGTTCGGAATGGTGAAGCTGCTCAAGGAAGAGGGCTTTGTCTCGAACTACAAGGTGCTCGATCCCAAGGTGGACAAGACCATAGACAGGCGGGGAGTGATACGCGTGACGCTGAAATACACGCAGGATAAACAGCCGGTTATCGTCGGCATACGGCGCGTTTCCAAGCCCGGCCTGCGCGTTTATCGCGCGCATGATGAGTTGCCGCACATCCGCGCCGCTTTTGGTGTGACGATACTTTCCACCTCCAGGGGCCTGCTGACCGATGCCGAGGCCAAAAAACAGAAGGTCGGCGGCGAGGTTCTTTGCCAGGTGTGGTAATAGCGGAAAGTCACAAGTAAGAAGCAGAAAAGCTGATTTTACGAGGTAAAAACATGAGCAGAATAGGAAAAAAACCGGTTGCGCTTCCGGAAAAGGTAAAAGCCCGTATTGAAGGCAGAAAAGTCCTGGTGGAAGGCCCGCTGGGCAAACTATCCTTTGCGCTGCCGGAAGGAATAAATGCCGAGATCAAGGATGCCAGCATCAATATCAGCATAGCGCCCGGCGCCGCGGGCAAGGACGCTCTTTTCGGCACGGTCCGCGCCCGCGTTAATAACATGGTCAGCGGCGTTGCCAGGGAATTTGAGAAGGTGCTCGAGATAAGCGGGGTGGGTTACAAGGGTGCTGTGGAAGGAACCAGGGTAAATATGCAGCTCGGGTTCTCGCATCCGGTCATCATGGATATCCCGCAGGGGATCAAGATGTCTTTCGACCCCAAGCAGGCGGTACTTACTATAAAGGGTATCGACCGGGAGATCGTGGGCAACCTGGCGGCACAGATACGCCGCATAAAGCCGTGCGAGCCTTACAAGGGTTCCGGCATAAAGTACCATGGCGAGCATATAATCCGCAAGGCCGGCAAGACCGCGGCCGGCGCGAGCGCCGGCGCGATCGCCGGGGCTGGCGGGGGCGCGGCGAAAAAGTAGTATTCCGGGACTATATGAGGATAAAATATGAGAAGCAAACAAGAGAGATATGAATTCCGCAAGGCCCGCACCAGGGCGAGGCTTTTTGAGAACGGCATAAGGCGTCCCAGGCTGAGCGTCTACCGCGGCGCGAAATACCTCTATGCCCAGGTGGTGGACGATGTGAAGGGGGCCACGCTGGCCGCTGCGTCCAGCCTGGACAAGGAACTGAAGGGCAAGCTTAAATCCGGCAAGAGCGTCGAATCAGCCAAGGTCGTCGGCACGCTGCTGGCCAAGCGGGCCATCGCCAAGGGCGTAACGGAAGTCTGCTTCGACCGCGGCGGCAGGATCTACCACGGCCGCATAAGATCGCTGGCCGAGGGCGCGCGCGAAGCCGGACTTAAATTTTAACAGGGAGAGCCAAAAATGCTTAGAAACCAGAAACAGCTTAAGACCGCCAAAGAGATAAACGCCCAGGGCGGACCCCGCCCCGCCGGAGAACCGATGGAGCTCGACCTGACCGGCGCGAAAGAAGAAAAAGCGATCGTAGTGGTCATAAACCGCGTGACCAAGGTCGTTAAAGGCGGTAAGAGGTTCTCTTTTAACGCTCTCGTAGTGGTGGGAGACAATTGCGGCAAGGTGGGCGCGGGGTTGGGTAAATCCAGCGAGGTACAGGGGGCGATACAGAAGGCCACAGCCGGCGCCAAGAAGGAAATGATGCAGTTCCCGCTGATAGACTCCACCATTCCCCATGAGATAGAGGGCCGCTTCGGTTCCGGGCATGTCTGGATGAAGCCGGCCGCGCCTGGTACCGGCCTTATAGCCGGCGGCGGCGTCCGCGCGGTCCTGGAAGCCGCCGGTGTCAAGAACATCCTGACCAAGAACATAGGCGCCCGCAATGCTTTCAATACGGTTTACGCTACGATGGACGCGCTTAAGCGCCTGAAGAGCAGGGGAGAAGTTATGAAGATCAGAGGAGAGAAATAATATGTCCGTGATAAACAATCTCAAACCCAAACCGGGCTCTTTCCACAGGTCCAAGCGCCTCGGCACGGGGCAGGGGTCCGGCCACGGCCAGACCTCCACCCGCGGGCAGAAGGGGCAGCATTCCACTTCCGGCGGAACAAAGCGTTCCGGCTTCGAAGGCGGGCAGACCCCGCTGCTGCGCCGCGTTCCCAAAAGCGGTTTCAACAATGTCCGGTTCCGCGTCGAGTACGAATGGGTGAACGTTTCCTCGCTGGAGAAATATTTCAAGGCCGGTTCCGAGGTCGCCCCTGCGGACCTGCTCAAGCGCAGGCTGGTCAAGCACGATACCCTGGTCAAGATACTCGGAGACGGTGAGCTGAAAAAAGCCCTTAACGTTTCGGCCCATTCTTTCTCCAAAGGAGCGGCCGAAAAAATAACCAAGGCGGGCGGCAAGACCGTTCTGCTCGTAGGGGCCAAAGAAGCCAGGTTCGCGAAGATAAAAGCCGGGGATGCGGCCAGGAAGAAAGCCAAAAACGGGAAAAAATAAATGCAAAATATAACCGACATTTTTAAGATAGAAGAACTTAAAAAGCGGATATTTTTCGTGCTGGGCGCCCTTGCGGTCTACCGCCTGGGCGCGGTAATACCGATACCCGGCATAAATACCGCGGCCCTGCAGGCGATGTTCCAGTCGCAGGCGGGCTCGATACTGGGCTTTCTCGACATCTTCTCGGGCGGAGCCCTCGGGCGCTTCTCCATCTTCTCGCTGGGCGTGATGCCCTACATCAACGCGTCCATCATCATGAGCCTTGTGCAGGGCGCGCATATCTTTCCCGTGCTGGACCACCTGCAGAAAGAAGGCGAGACCGGCCGCCGCAAGATCGTGCAGTTCACCCGCCTTTTCACGCTGTTCCTGGCGGCTTTCCAGTCGCTGGGACTGACGCTGGCGCTTACGCAGATGGGCACCAGCGGCAACGGCCCCCAGATAGTGACGAACCCCACGTTCAGCTTCTACTTTATTACCGTGCTGACGCTCACCACCGGGACCATCTTCGTGATGTGGCTCGGCGAGCAGATAACGGAGCGCGGTATCGGCAACGGTATCTCGCTCATCATCTTCGCCGGCATCGTGTGCGGTCTGCCTGCGGCCGTGAGGGGAATGGTAAAGCTCATACAGATAGACGAAATGAGCCTGCTGGCCGGCCTGCTTATAGTGGCCCTGGTCATCGTGATAACGGGCTTCGTCGTCTGGGTAGAAACCGCGCAGCGCAAGATCCCGGTGCAGTACGCGCAGCGCATGGTGGGGCGCAAGATGTACGGCGGCGCCTCTACGTTCCTGCCGCTGAAGGTGGACCAGTCCGGCGTTATCGCGGTCATCTTCGCGGTATCGCTCTTGAGT
>PEXO01000275.1 GCA_002779045.1 Elusimicrobia bacterium CG08_land_8_20_14_0_20_59_10
GGTGCAGCCGCCCAGTTCCACCATACAGGTTCCGCCCGACGGGCAGTGGTACGGCCCCGAGGCCGGGTATACGCTGGACGAGATCTCCGGGACTTCGGTGGAATACCCTCTCTCCGGTCCCGGTTCCGGCGGCGCGGTTACGAATGTGCAGGTACAGGTGCGCCGCGGCAACGACGATAGCAAGTGCTGGAGCGGCGATCTCTTCAACGAGCCCTGCGGCGGCGCCAGTTCCTGGCTGAACATGACCTTATCCGCCAGCTCCTGGACTTATGACACCGCGGGGCTGTGGGGGAAAACGGACGACGGCATAACCTACCGCGTCAGGCTGCGCGGCTACGATTCCGCGCTGGCCGCGGACGGCACCAGCGATCCCAACCTGGAAGTGGTATCCGTAGACAAGGAAAAAAGCTTCAAGGTGGACAAGTCCACGCCGGCGGCGATGATAAATGTTCCCAACACCTATACCGTATACAGCTTTACCGGCATCTCCGGCACGGCCGCCGACGCCAATTCCGGGATAAGGAAGGTGCAGGTGGCCTTCTACAGCGAGACAGACGGCGCCTGGTGGGACCCGGCCACCGCCGGGGATTTCACCAGGGGTACGCCCGGTTCCGATCCTCCCGACGACGCCTTCGTGGATGCCTCCACCGATACGGCCGTACCCGTGAACTGGACGGTCGGTACTTCCAGTATCCCTGTAATGAACAATGGCCAGGTCTACCATATAAGGGCCAGGGCCATGGACAGGGTGGGCAATAAGACGGCTTTCCCGGCCTCCACCACCAATCCGCCTGTGCAATCTTCGTATATAAGGATAGAAAAAGCCGCCCCGAGTCCGAACTCCACCATTACTTCCCCGGCCGCGGGCGAGCAGCAGCATTTCAGCTTTACGGGACTTACCACCATAGTGGGCACCATGGATGCCGGCAATACCGTGCAACTGCGCATAACCGATGTCACCGCTTCGCCCAATAAAGTATGGACCCCCGGCGGCTGGATCTCCACCACTACCTGGCTGGCCGGCTGCGCGCCGGACGCCTATGTCGTAGGCCAGTCCACCTGCGGCTTTTACGGCACCGCCAACCTCACCTGGAACCGGAACGTAACCGGCATCTGGCCTTCCGGCACCAACCGGATAAAGGTGGAATCGCGCGCGGCCAGCGAAGAGGGCTCTTCTTATGTCCTGCAGGCGACCTACGGCGAAAGGTATTTCGTGATAGACGACAATAACCCGACAGCCTCGGTCACTTCCCCCGGGGCGGCTTATGCGCGCGCCGTAACGGAGATCTCCGGCCAGGCTTCCGATACGGACCCCGGCATAATAACCGGCGTGGAGATAACCATCTCCACCGGTATCACGGGCCTGTCCAGCTACTGGAACGGCGCCGCCTGGCAGACCGACCCCTTCTGGCTGCCGGTGTCGGCCCAGGATATGACATTTGATTCCGCCAATGAGCCCTGGGTCCTTTCCTCGGGGCTGCCCGAGTGGGTGGACGGCAAGGCCTACTGGCTGCAGAGGCGCGTCACGGATAAGGCTGATCATGTTGTTACCCTCCCTTCCGGCGGTTCCGCCGTCAGTTTTATCGTTGATACTACCTCGCCCACCACCACCGTGCAGGTCCCGAACGATCCGGGCAATCCCGGCGTGAATTCCATGGCGTCCATTTCCGGCATAGCGTGGGATAACGGGCGCAACAACGCTATTTACGTGGCCATACGCAACGAAGCCACCTCCTTGTGGTACAGTACCATCACCGGTTTCAATGTCGGCGGCGTTAACCCGGCCTGGATACCGGTCTCCGCCGCTTACGGCGGCACGCTCTCGCCCGACGCCACCAGCTGGCTGTTCGCCCCCTCGGGGCTGGAGTCCAGGCTTGCCTCCGGCGCGAAGTTCCTCATCCTGGCCCGCTCCACCGACGTGGCCGGGAATATGGAGAGCACCTATGTGGACGGGGCCTCCTCCACCACGGTGCTGTGGGATATCACCGCCCCGGTGTCCTATATCAGCAGGCCTTCCGCCGGCGGCAGCTATAAGCGGCTGGCGATAGGCCAGGTCGGCCTTGGCAATTATCTCGAGGGCACCGCCTACGACCGGCCGGATGCGCCTTCCCTCAATTCCGGGGTGGAGGGCGCGAAGATAAGGCTCTCCTATCTTCTTGACGGCGATACCTATTACTGTATGAACGCCGGGTTCAGTTCCGGCACCTATACCT
>PEXO01000239.1 GCA_002779045.1 Elusimicrobia bacterium CG08_land_8_20_14_0_20_59_10
GAACTGCGCGCCCACCATGGAATAGGCCGCCCTGGCGGACGCCCCCCCGCCCTTCCACTTCAGCTCCTGCTTCCAGGCCGAGCCGGCGGCCTTTTCGCCGGAATCTATATCCGCCTTGTACTGGCTGCCCTGGAAATCGCCGGTGAAGGTGAACCGGCGGCTTATTTTCCAGTCCAGCAGGGCGCCGTACACAAAGCTCTGCTGCGGCGCCAGCGTGGTGGCGCTCGTGTCCTGGGTAATGGAAAATTCGTCGTCGCGGCTGAGCGAGGAGATAACGGAAACCTTCAGGTTGTCATAGGCCTGGTAAGACACCTTCAGGCCGCCGGTATAGCGCGCCAGTCTGCCGGCCGAGACGGACGTGGGCTCCTCCGGGGTCACTATGCGCCCGGCAAGCGCCAGCCAGGAGACCTTGCCGTTAACCCGCTCGAAGGACGCGCCGCGCATACCCTGCCCGTCCATGGACAGCGGCGTGAGCGTGGGCGAGACATCGCCCAGGCTGAGCGTGCCCCACGGGGCGTAGAAATTCATAAAGATAAGGTTGGCGGTGATAGGCCGGTGATAGCTGTGGATAAGGTAGGTATTGAAGATGAAAGATGAATGCTTTATCTTCCCCACCACGTTCGCCGCGGTCACCCCCTGGCTGTTGTCCCAGCGGTCGGGGCTGGAATTCTTATAGGTAAGAGTGACGTCGCCGCCTACCTGTATGTCCTGCTCCGGCGGCGGCTTGAATTCCTTCTCTATCACCTGGAAGCCCTTAAAATCCGTTTCCAGCAGCCTTTTGCCGTCCAGCACCAGGAAGGCCCTGTAAAGCAGCCGGTGCCCCTTGTACATCCCCGGCACCGTGAAGGGGATCTGCACGCCGTGCGCCGTGCCGCGGGGGACGTTCTCGCCGGGCGTTAGGGGAGCGGTCTGCGTGATGAACTTCCTTTCCCCGTCCTGCAGGTCGTAGATCTCGGCCACCCAGTAATAGCTGCCCTTCAGCCAGGCGGTGCTGCCGGTGTTCACCACCAGCGTCTGCAGCAGTATCTCGTCGCCGGCCATCACGGGGTCGGGGGCGGCCACCGTGAACTGCAGGCTGGCTGAACTGTCGGCGTAAGCCTGCCCGGCGCCAAGCAGCAGGGCGCAGAGAGCGGCGGATAGTATTTTTAGACGCATGCTAATATTCCCTTACCGAAGTATTTTCGCAAATTTTTAAACGCTCCGCCTCTCGATTAAAACTTGAACGCCAGCGAGAACCTGTGCGCATTGCCCAGGTCGCCGTAGGGCGCCAGGGCATAATCAAGGCTGAAGTCCCTGTAGCTCAGGCCCAGCCCGCCGAAGAAACCGTAAAGGTTGGACACCCCGGAACCCGTGTCGCCCAGCTCCTTGCCCAGAATGGCGTCCTTGTCCGCGGAGGAAGAAGTTTTATAACCGAGGCGCAGGCGCAGGCCGGAGACCGCGGAATATTCCGCGCCCAGGCGCAGGGAAGCGCCGTCGTCGTTGGGGAGGTCCAGCTGCGCGGCCAGCAGGGTCTTCCACCCGGCGGGACGCACGGCCGCGCCCGCGCGCAGCACAAGCGGCAGCGGGAAGCTCTCGTCGCGGAATTTAACCCTGGTACCGAAATTGGAGATGGAAGCGCCGAAGGTGACGGGCGCCGTTTCCAGGCTGTAGAGCGCGCCGGCGTCCGCGGCCACGGAGTTGGCCGAAGAATCCTTTATTTTCTGTCCCACGTATTTAACCGCCGCGCCGGCCTTCAGCCGTCCATAGGCCTTGCCGCGGCCCACGGACAGCGCTATGTCGCTGGCGGTGAAATTACGGGTAAAGCCCCCGTAGTCGTCGCGCCCTTCCAGCTCCCCCGACGAGAAATAGGTCAGCGCCGCCCCCCACGGGCGCGAGAGGAACGCCGCCTGGGAGATGCCCATATCCTGTATATGCCAGGAGTGCGAAAAGGCGGCATAACGCCCCTCCCCGCCGTCATAAGAGGCAAGGCCCGCGGGGTTATAATGCATTGCCGCGGCGTCGTCCGCCACGGCCACGAAGGCCTCGCCCATGCCCAGCGCCCGCGCCCCGAAGCCGAGTTTCAGGAATTGCGCCGCGGAACTATCCTCCGCCGCCGCCGCGCCCGGCAAAAAGAACGCGGCGGCCAGGAACGCCGTCATGAATTTCATGCGAGATCTCATAAATTCTCCATAGCTTCCACGCTTGATCGCCGCCCTACTTCCCCGCTTCGCCGCCGCCGGCCTCCCTGCCCGGCTTATTTTTCACCGCCGGAATCGAGGCGCTTGAAGTCCACTTTGCCCCTTTCGCGGCTGAAGACCTTGAAGACATAGGCCATCAGCTGCGGCTCCACGGAGGCCTCGGTCATGTAATAATCGAACACCTGCAGGTCCCCGTCCCGGCGGCGGGCCAGTATCCGGACGGTATCGGCTTTATCCCCGGAGCCGGCCACTATGCCCAC
>PEXO01000133.1 GCA_002779045.1 Elusimicrobia bacterium CG08_land_8_20_14_0_20_59_10
CTGTATTGAGCTTGACTATTCCTCGACAGCTTGCTGCGAGGATTATCTTGTAAGCAAAGTGAGTTTTCAACTTGATACCGCATAGCTTGCTATGCGGAGTTTCATCTGAAATTTCAGCATAAGAGCGCCGGCGCCAAATTTTAGACGAAGCGGGCCGCGTAGCGGCAGGCTTTTGCAGCCACTTGACGGCCCGTCTTTTTTTATGTCATAATCTGATATGGATATTAATATATGATACATATAAGACAGAAACAGGCGCTAAGTCGCTATCGGCAGCAAGTGCGGGCAGTCCAGGCTGAAAGACAGGCCTTGGAAGCCGCGCTCATGGGCTCTGATGCATTAGTGGAAGGCTGTCTGGTGGTGGTACGGACAGTGTGCGGGAAAGCCGCCTGCCGTTGTAAGACTTCCAGGCGGCTGCGGCATGGCCCGTATCTGCATCTTTCTCTTTTGCGCAATGGCAAGACCAGGATGATTCACCTGCCCAGGCAGTGGGAGGATATGGTGAAGGCGGGCGTGGAGGCCGCCGGGCACTTTCGCAAGGCTCGCCGGCAATGGCGGGGGTTGAACAAGCAGATGGAAAATTTGTGGCGGCAAGTGGAGCGGAATCGCAAACACCTACCCTATGAGCCGAAGAAAAAAAACCGCTAAAAAACAGAGAGCGGTTAAACGCGCCGGTAAACGCGGCTTGCGCCGGGCTTCGCGGCGCAACCGTGAGTATCTGGCCTGGAGGCATTTGACACGGAATCAAAAGGAGGTGGCCAAGCGGATTTGGGCCGGCGACTATCAGAAGATTGGTCCGGGTGGCGGGTGGGGATTTTTGGACCGGTTTGTGATTTTCATGAAGACGATAGGCTTTTTAGAATGTCTGGACGTTGCAGGGGAAGGCTATGTGCGCCGGATGATCACGATTGCCAAGTTGCTTTTAACCTATCAGGTGAAGGTTCTGCTGGGGATTATTTCAATGAACCAGGTGCCCGGCACGCTTTTTAACGACATTGGGCTGTTGATGATGCTGGGCTACACGGCAGAACAGATAGAGAACGGGCACTGTAAGCGGGGTAAGGGCAAAAACAACCGTCCGATGAACAAGAATACGCTGGCCGACGCGCTGGACCGGTTCTCGCCGGAGGAACTGGAAGGGATACTGAACGGCGGCGTAAAGTTATTGGCGAAGCTGGGATTCATCAAGGACACGACTTTCCTGATGGATGCAACCGATTTGCCTACGACCGGAAAATGCGAAGGGGCTGGGCGCAGAACGGTGGATAAAAAGGTCTGGAGCCGCAAAGAAAAGAAACTGGTGACGATTTCAGTAACGACCTTCGGATTCAAGTTGATGCTGCTACGCAGCCTTGACTCACGTATCATTGTCGCCGCCAAGGTGCGCCAGATACAGGAATCCGAGAAAGACTGGACGTTGGCCCTGGTCAAACAGGCGGCGGAAAACATCGGCGAGAAGAAAATCAGGCTGCTATTGATTGACCGTGGTTATCTGGACGGTTTAACCCTGTGGACATTGAAGCATAATTATGGAATTGACTGGATCATACCTTTACGCACTGATATGAATATTGCCAAAGATGCACGCGGGCTGAGAAACACGGTGGATGCCAAAAAAATCTTTCGGGCGCAACGGAAAGATTTGAAAGTTGTGGGAATTGCGGGATTAGCCAGCTATGACCAGTACGGCAACGAAGAGCATCAGGAGAAGGATTTCAATGCCAAGGATTTCAGGGGCAATCCGATTAACGTGGTGATGGTGACGCACTGGAAAGATAAAGCGTATGAGCCCGGGCATGAGCCGGTTTTTCTGACTACGCTGGCGGTGTCCAAACCGCTGGCAATCCTGGACAAGTATGATTTGAGGAGCCTGATTGAAAATCAGACCAACCGGGAACTTAAACAGGGCTGGCTGATCACCAAAATTCCGAAAAAGACGCAGCGGGCAGTCACGGCGCATGCGATTTTGACCCTGTGCATGTACAATTTGACCAATGCCTATAGGACTGATATGGGACAGGAACTCGCCGAGTCTGGAATTCGCAGGTTCCGCCGCGAAACTTCCCAGCAAACGCGCGATAAGATTGTGGTCTTCACCGAAGAACATTACGGGATTTTTGATCTTGAGGAGTTGATGTTTTTGGTTGGTAAGCCGTCAAAATGGTTCAGCCGTCATGTAAATGCTGAAGCATTCAAGAAGGCGCACGGTATAACATGAAAAGACAGGAGAAGTCCGTTCATTCGCCGCATTGTTCTGTCCGTAATTAGGATTTTAATTCCTTCACGCTGAATATTTGGCCGTATGCCTGCACCTCATTCGGGGTAAGCGGCGGATATTTTCCATAAATGCCGGTTTTAGCCTGCCGCAGACGCCAGGATATATTGGGCGCAACGATTTACACCGGCACCCGGGTGCCGTCCTAAATCCTATGCCTGAAATTTCAGGCCTTATGCTGAAATTTCAGAGTTTCATTATTTCCATTGCAACTTAATATTTTTATATTGTAACATTTTTACGTATGGTTGGATTACGTACATGTGTTAAGTGTTTCCTTAGATTAAGATGAATAAAGATATTCATGGCGTAAGCGGAGCCGCCATTTCTTCCGGAGCGGCCGCTCAAGCGGTCCGCGAAGTCGTGATTCTGTACGAAGGATTGTTTCTTAAAAAGCGCCGGCAACAAACTTTCATATTTTTTATAAACCGGTTGCCTTCTTACTTGACCCCCTCAGTCCCGCTGATGCGGGATTAAGGGGGAAACAGCGGTTGGGCATTTGATTGCAATCTATAAACGGGGGTAACTCCATGATGGTCATAGTCAGGATTCAGTCTCAGGGCAAATCAGCATCGCTCTGGAATGAAATTATTAATAAAAAGGACAAATTGCAGGATATACTGGGAGACAACGGAACTCTTCTTTACCTCTCAAAGCGGCTTGGCTCAAACGACATAAGCCTGATGCTGCATACCACCAATTCATTGGCTCTGGCTGATTTTATAACGTCTCATCTGGCCAAAATCAGCGGAGTTGACGGCCTTTGGCTGATTAACATGCTCAAGCCGGTTTTCTTTCAACTGCCGGCCCAGGCCGACAGAATGAAACGCTACGCCGTCTCCGTGAAAATATATCCGCCGCGTCTTGACGAAGTTTACCGCACCGTCTCTAAAACCGCTCTGCCGGCAGGCATAAACATGGTCTATCTTGCCTATACCTGTCATCTGTTCGGAGACTGCCTGCAGTTTTCAGTTCTTGCGGATAAAGACGCAAAATTTGAAAATTTCGTGGAAAATATGATTAATAAAATTCCGGGCGTTTTGCGCGCCACAGCAACAGAAATAGAAAAAACCCATGTATTCATTCCTTACCGGGAATGGGAAAGATATCTCTAAATTCCGCTTGAGCGCACGGCGGTGGTTTGTCGCTGGTTTTATCAGTACCAAATAATCGGGAGGAAAAATGAAAATGATGCCGTTGCTGGGCTGTATGGTGTTCCTGGGCCTTGCCGGGCTGATCGTCGCGCAGGACGCGCCGGTCGCGGACAAACCCGCCGAAGCCGCTTACCTGGGCGCGGATAAGTGCAAGATGTGCCACTCCAAGCAGCACGTCACCTGGACCAAGATGAAGCATTCCAGGGCCATCGAGTCGCTTTCCGCCGAGGAACAGAAAAATGCGGAATGCGTAAAATGCCATGTCACCGGCTACGGCAAGACCGGCGGCTTTGAGTCCATGGAAAAAACCCCGAAAATGGCCGGCGTGCAGTGCGAAGCCTGCCATGGCGCCGGCAGCCTTCACATGAAGGCCCCGAAGCCTGAGAAGAAGAATACCATAAACGGCAAGGGAACGGACTGCCGGGAATGTCACAGCCCCCACGTGGACGTGAACAGGAAAAAGGGCGGGGAAGAAAAGAAAGAGGAAGCGAAGCCATAAGAACCTTCTTATACCCGTTGTTCCTGGACATTAAGGGGAAGCTATGCCTGGTGGTGGGCGGCGGCGAGGTGGCGCTCCGCAAAACGGAAGCGCTGTTTAAGTCCGGCGCCACTAAAGTTAAGGTCGTGGCTCCCCTTTTACACCCGGGGTTCGCCAAACTCGGCAAAAAAGGAATAATAAAGTTTTCCAGGCGGGAATTCAGGCTTTCAGACCTGAAGGGCGCGGAGATAGTCGTCTGCTCCACCGACTCCGAGAAGCTAAACTCCCTGGTCGGCAAGGCCGCGGCGAAGAACAGGGCGCTGGTGAATGTGGTGGACCGGCCGGCCCTGTGCAATTTTATAGCGCCGGCGGTATTCAGGAACGGGGCTCTGACCATAGCCGTCTCTACCGGCGGCGCCTGCCCGGCCCTGGCGAAAAAAATACGGTTACACCTTGGCAAGACCTACGGCGGCGGTTTCAGCCGTAAAGTAGAGGCTTTGCGCCGGCTGCGGATTAAAATGCTGGCCCCGGAACCGGCCTCCGTCAAACAAGCGGCCAAGCAGGCTTACTTCAGACTGCTAAGGGAAATATAGTAAGTGGTAAGGATTAAGCAGTAAGTAATAAGCGGTAAAATTAAACCCCCGGTCCTTACTACTTAATCCTTAAGCCTGCTTCTTAAGGGAAAGATGAAAGGCAAAGTATATCTGGTGGGAGGCGGTCCCGGCGACGCCGGACTGCTGACGATTAAGGGCGCGGAGTGCCTGCGCGCCGCGGACTGCGTAGTTTACGACGCGCTGGTCAACCCGGACCTCCTTGCCCACACGCCCGCGAAAGCTAAAAGATTCTATGTGGGCAAGCGGGGCGCCGTCCACGCCCTCGAGCAGGAGGAAATAAACAGCCTGCTTGTCCGCCTCGGCCGCAGGGGCGGCAGCGTAGTGCGCCTTAAGGGCGGGGACCCGTTCATTTTCGGGCGCGGCGGCGAAGAGGCCCGGGAACTCGCGGCCTGCAAAATCCCTTTTGAAGTGGTCCCCGGCGTCAGTTCGGCAGTGGCGGCTCCCGCTTACGCCGGCATACCGGTCACCGACCGCGCCTTCGCCCCCATGGTGACTTTCGTCACCGGGCATATGAAGACGGATAAGCCTATGGCGGTGCGAAGCACAATTCAAGGCTGCGTACAAGTGCCGCACAAGGGCTATGCCCATCAAGCGGCCGGGGAGCTTAACCTGCCGTGGGCCAGCCTGGCTTCCGGCGGCGGAACTCTTGTGTTCCTTATGGGCGTTTCAAGCCTTGCTGTCATTTCTTCAAAACTCATGGCTGCGGGGCTTTCCGGCGCCACGCCGGCCGCTATTGTTTCAAACGGCACCACGCCGCGCCAGACCTCTCTTTCCGGACGCCTCTCCAATATAGCGGAACTCGCCCGCAAAGCCGGCATAAAAGCCCCCGCCGTTACCGTAGTGGGCGGGGTTGCGGGACTGCGTGAAAAACTGGCCTGGTTCGAAAAAAGGCCGCTTTTCGGCAAGAAAATAGTGGTGACCCGCTCGCGGGAGCAGGCCGGCGCCCTGGCCCGGGAACTTTCCGGGCTCGGGGCCGAAGTGATAATTTTCCCTTCCATAAAAACAAAGCCGCTCAGATCGTTCTCGGCCCTGGACAGGGAGATAAGGGGTCTCGGAGGCTATAACTGGGTGATCTTTACCAGTTCCAACGGCGTGGAAGCGTTCTTCGCCCGCCTCAGGAAGCTCGGCCTGGACGCGCGCCGCTTCGGCAGCGCGAAGGTTGTAGCCATCGGTCCCGCCACGGCTGAAGCCCTGAGAGCCAGGGGCGTAGAGGCCGACCTCGTGCCTGAGAAATATATCTCCGAGTCAATCCTGAAAGCGCTTGGCAAGGTAGAGGGGCGGAAAATATTGCTGCCCAGGGCCGCCATGGCCAGGGACATGCTTAACGCCGGGCTTAAAAAAGCCGGCGCCCTGGTAACCGAGATCCCCACTTACAACACGCTTCCGGACAGGGGGAACCTCCAGGAACTTCGCCGACACCTGGAGGAGGGAACCGTAAGTCTTATCACTTTCACCAGTTCTTCCACCGTTGCCGGTTTCCTGGAAAGCTTCAAGGGCGCCGATAAAAAGCTTCTTAAAGGAGTGGCGATGGGCAGCATAGGCCCCATCACCTCAGGCACTATGAAGGCCGGGGGTTTTAAGCCCGATTTCGAAGCGAAGGACTACACCATCCCCGGCCTTGTGGAAGCGTCGCTCAAATATTTCAGGAGGAGGGGACGCTGCTTCCTAACTTCCTAATTCTGAGTCACTGCTAGAAGTCTGGTTTTAGGAAGATAGTAAACAGCGTCCCCTCTACACAGTGAAGGAGAAGACCTCATGATTTCCGATTCAGCCAGGCCGCGCAGACTCAGAAACCTGAAGTGGGCCCGCGACATGTTCAGGGAAACCCGCGTCACCGCAGAGAACCTTGTTTACCCGCTTTTCGTGACGCCCGGTAAAAAAATAAAAAAAGAGATCTCCTCCATGCCCGGCTGTTTTCACGTGTCGGCGGACGAAGCCGCTGTGGAGGCCGGGAAATGCCGCGACCTCGGTATAAACGCCCTGCTCATGTTTGGCCTGCCTTCCAAAAAAGACCCGCTCGGCAAGGAAGCCTACGACCCGAAAGGGCCGGTGCCTGAAGCCGTCAGGCTGATAAAGCGGTCCGTGCCGGAGCTGGCCGTCATAACCGATGTCTGTCTTTGCGAGTACACCAGCCACGGGCATTGCGGCGTAGTTAAAAAGGGTCCCGGGGGGGATTTCCTGGTGGATAACGACTCTACCGTAGAGCTGCTGGTCAAAGAGGCTTTGGTCCACGCCCGGGCCGGCGCCGATCTGGTCGCGCCTTCCGACATGATGGACAACCGCGTGGGGGCCATCAGGCGGGCCCTGGACGGCGCGGGTTTCCAGCAGACCGGCATACTTTCCTACGCCGCCAAATATTCCTCGGCTTTTTACGGGCCTTTCCGCGAAGCGGCGGAATCCGCCCCGCAGTTCGGCGACAGGAAGACCTACCAGATGGACCCGGCCAATTTCCTGGAGGCCCTGCGCGAGGTGGAACTGGATATCATGCAGGGCGCGGATATCGTCATGGTTAAGCCGGCGCTGGCCTACCTGGACGTGCTGCGCGCGGTAAAAGAAAAATTCCAATTCCCCACGGCCGCTTACAACGTGAGCGGCGAATATTCCATGGTGAAGCTGGCGGCGCAGAAGGGCCTTATAAACGAAAAGGCCATGGTCCTTGAAATACTGACCTCCATAAAAAGGGCCGGCGCCGACATGATAATAACCTACCACGCCAAGGAAGCCGCGAAATGGTCAGCCGAATAGACAAGCTGGTCCTGGACGCGGCGCAGGCGGAGATCCCGTGCTTAAGCCGCCCGTTCGCGGCGCTGGGCGCCGGGATAGGCGTTTCCGAGGCCGAGGTGCTGCGCATACTGAAGGCCTATAAGAGGAAAGGCGTTGTGCGCAGGATTGGCGGCAGTTTTGAAACCCGCAAGCTCGGCTTTTCCTCCACCCTTGCCGGCATGCGCGTGAAGCCGGAACGGCTGGCCGCCGTGGCCGGGGAAATTTCAAAATTTACGGGCGTCACTCACTGCTATGAAAGGGAAGGGGAACTAAACCTCTGGTTCACCCTCGGCGTGCGCGGAGGGATGAGCGGCATTGATAATAAAATAGCCGAATTCCGGCGTCTTCCCGGAGTGGAAAAGTGCCATTCCTTCCCCGTGAAGAAAATGTTCAAGATAAAGACGCTGTTCCCGATATGAATACCGAGCAGGCAATAATCCGCGCGCTCCAGGGGAATATCCCGCTGGAACCGGCTCCCTTTAAAAAGCTCGCCGCGGGGCTGGGTCTGCCGGAGGGAAAATTCCTCGCCGGGGTGAAAGAGCTTAAGCGCCGCGGGATCCTGCGTTCCATACGCGCCATAGTCAGGCACAGGCGCGCCGGCTATTCCGCTAACGCGATGGTCGCCTGGAAGGTGACGGAGAGCCGCGCGCTTTCCTTCGGGAAGACGGCCGCCGCTTCTCCCGCGGTAAGTCACTGTTATCAGCGTGTTACGCGCCCGGGCTGGCCCTACAATCTTTATACCATGGTGCACGGCCGCAGCCGCGCCGAAATGCTGAAAGTGGTGGACGGCCTTGCGAAAAAGACCGGGGCGAAGGAATACCTGGTCCTTGAAAGCCTGAGAGAATTCAAGAAAACGAGCATGGTGTATTTCTGATCTTTATGAAACTAAAAACCTCAAGATCAAAAAAGCTCTGGGCATATTCGCTTAAACATCTGGCCGGAGGCGTCAACAGCCCGGTGCGGGCCTTCAACGCCGTGGGCGGCACGCCGCTGTTCATAAGATCGGCCAAGGGCTCGCGGCTTTCGGATGTCGACGGCAATTCCTACCTGGACTACGTGCTTTCCTGGGGCGTCATGATACACGGGCACGCGGACCCGGACATACAGGCCGCGCTTTCGGCGGCCCTTTCAAAGGGCACTTCCTACGGCGCGCCTACCGAGGCCGAGGCGGTGCTGGCTGAAATGATAAAGAGGGCGCTGCCCTCTATCGAGAAACTGCGGTTCGTGTCTTCCGGCACCGAGGCGGTGATGAGCGCCATAAGGCTCGCCCGCGGCTATACCGGGCGGGACAAGATAGTGAAGTTCACCGGCTGCTACCACGGCCACGCCGATTCCCTGCTGGTGAAGGCGGGTTCGGGCGCCGCCACTTTCGGTTCGCCCTCCAGCCCCGGGGTGCCGGCGCAGTTCGCGCGCAATACCGTTTCGCTCGAGTATAACGATACGAACGGCTTCCTGAATTTCATGAAGCGCCGCGGCGGGGAAGTCGCCTGCGTCATAGTGGAGCCCATAGCCGCCAACATGGGGCTCGTGCTTCCGGCGCCGGGTTTCCTGGCGGCGCTCCGCAAGGCCTGCACCCGCGGCGGGGCGCTGCTTCTCTTCGACGAAGTTATAACCGGCTTCCGCGTCGGGTTCGGCGGGGCGCAGGGCTTATACCGGATCAAGCCCGACCTTACCACTTTGGGGAAAATAATAGGCGGCGGCCTGCCGGTAGGCGCCTACGGCGGCCGCGAGGAAATAATGCGGCACCTTTCCCCCGCGGGCAGGGTATACCAGGCGGGCACGCTTTCGGGCAACCCCCTCGCCATGGCGGCCGGCTGCGCCGCCCTCAAAAAACTTTCCAGGCCGGGGTTCTATAAAAAACTGGAGGCCTCCGGCCGGGCCATGGAAGAAGGGCTTCGCCTTATAATAAGGAAAGGGGGCCTGCCGCTCACGCTCAACCGGGCCGGCTCGCTCTTCACGCTTTTCTTTTCCAAAGGCCCGCTGAAGGACTGGACCGGCGCCTCCGCCTGCGATACGAAGCGCTACGCGAAGTATTTCTGGGCCATGGCCGAAAGGGGGGTCTATCTTCCCCCGAGCCAGTTCGAGACCTGCTTTATTTCCGCCGCGCACAGCGCCGCAGATATCAGGGGCACACTGAAGGCGGCGGACCAGGCCCTGAGGACTATATGAGGACTATATAAGGATAATATAAATATATGAAGAGAAATCCCCCAAGGCTGGTTTTCTGGGAAACCACCTCCAGATGCAATCTGAAATGCGTGCATTGCCGCAGGACCAATGTGCCCGAGAGGGGCGACGAGCTTTACGAACTTCCGACCGCCGAGTTCAAGGCGATACTGGGCTCCCTTAAGGGCGAAGGCTGTCCGCCCATGGTGGTTTTCTCAGGCGGCGAACCGCTCATGCGCCCGGACCTGCCCGAACTGCTCGGCTTCGCCAGGGAGCGCGGTATTCCTTTCGCCATAGCCACCAACGGCGCCCTTGTGGACGAAGCGATGGCGAAGACGCTGGCTTCCTACGGGCCGCACCGGATCTCGGTGAGCCTGGACGGCTCGCGCGCGGCCACGCATGACGATTTCCGCGGCCAGAAAGGCTCTTTCGACAAAGCCGTAAACGCGCTCAAGCTTTTCAGGGCTGCCGGCGTCTCCACCCAGATCAACTGCTCCGTAAGCACCAGGAACGTGGCCGAGCGCGACGAGGTAGCGGCGCTGGCCCGCGAACTCGGAGCGGACGCGCTGCATTTCTTCCTGCTGGTCCCCGTGGGCTGCGGGGCGGA
>PEXO01000078.1 GCA_002779045.1 Elusimicrobia bacterium CG08_land_8_20_14_0_20_59_10
CACCACCAATTCCGTGGTCAATGTGAGTTTCGGCGCCGTCAGGAACACCACTTACGGCGGTTTTTCTCCGACCGAAGAGGTGTCGAGTTCGAATCCCAACTGGAAACTGCTCAATTCCAATCCCATAGACTGGTTCATGGCGGCCGGAGATTCTTACGCCACCATCTATGTCTGGGACACTCTTGTCGGCGTGGCGACGATAACGGTAAGCGGAGAAATATCCGCCGACAGTTTCGTTTTCCCTACGGTCACCCAGGGCCAGCTGATAACTCCGGACAAGGCTTCCTATTTCACGCTCCATCACGGCTACACGCTCGCCACGCCTCTGAGGGTTTTGCAGGCCGGCACCATAAACCTCAGGGCCAGGGACAGGTTCGGGAACGTCGCGGCGGGCGACTCCGTGAACGGCCAGTACTACAAGGGCAAGATAGTGATGGCCACGAATTCCCAGGGCACGGCCAGCATAAAATACGGCGTGGCGCCTTATCCGACGTTCTATACTTTCGTGGAAGCCGACCAGGGCGAAACCGACCTGATGCTCGAGGACAGCTATGTGGAAACCCTCAAGATAAACGTCACCGACTATTTCACTCCTTCAGTCTACGGCTATACCAGCGATTCGGCCAGAGGCCTGCCCCAGCAGTCCGCGGGAGACGTGGTGCTCTCCGGCATGGTTATAACCCCCACCGACCTGGCGCCCGAAGATCCTCTGCCCGTTTCCAAGATCTCCATCGGTCTCAACAGGACTTCCCTTTATCAGGGCGACGGTCTTATAGAGGATATCCCGGCCCCTGTAGCCATGATAAGGATGGCGATGAGAACGGCGCCCACCGGCACTCCGCCGGCCTATCTCAAATCCCTGCAGGTAAAGAGCACCGGTTCCCTGTCCTACGGCGACATAGCGGAAATAGCGCTGTACGACGACAATAAGGAGGCCGGCCAGCTCGGTATGTTCGACGGGGAAACCGAGCTGGGCGGCCCTCCCGTAGACGTGTTCATTTCCAGCGGCGTTTATGATCCCGGACTGATGGCCTGGAAATTCGACGACCTTAACGTAAAGCTTTCCACGGCCGTGCTTATCTCCAATCTGCCCAGGAATTATTTCCTGGCCATAAGAGTATCCACCACGGCCGTTACGCCCAAAGATTTCGGCCTCATGATAGACAACCCCTCGCTGATCTCGCTCGACTCTTCTTTCGTGGGCGTCGCCGAAAACAATTTCCCCATAAGGACCTCCACTTCCCCGGTAAGGAATCAGCCTGCCATGGTGCACATAAAGGGCACGGATATAGCCGCCTGGTGGCAGCCTACCATAGGGACCACCACTATGCCGCTGGCCCAGTATGCTTATGTGGACCAGGGACAGCCCGGGGTGGGCATGCTCAGACTGCAGGCCTGGACCGATAATTTCGCCGGGACCATAAAATCTTTCAGGATAATAAAAACCGGGACCGGCTCGGGAACCCAGATAAACAATATGAGGATTTACCTGGATTCCGAGAACGGGGACTGGACGCTCGGGGATTGCCACGCCTCCACCGTGACCTGCAACTTCCAGCCTTCCATAGACAAGGAAATAACCGATACGCTCAATCCTCCCGTCCACGACCCCGAGGATACCGAATTATTCGTGCTTTCCATACAGGACCCCAGGGCTTACGGCGAGGTGGACGAATCCACCAGGACTTTCTTCATAACCTTCGAGTTCAGTTCCGACGCCATTCCGGACACGACTCACGGGGCCAGGCTGGAGACCTCGGGGGTCAGCCTTCTGGACGGCGCCGTGGGCGCTTTCTCGCCCATAAGTTCCTCCACCGTGCCGGTAAAAGCCACTAACGACACGGTTTACCTGGTCGACGTGAACGCTTCCGGGGTCAACGGCTTTTCCGTGCCCACTTCCCTGACCCAGAACGACGTCAACAAGGCCATAGCCAAGCTGACCATGCGGGTGAACGGCACGAGGGGCTCCGCGGTCTGGAAGGGACTTAAACTCGACAGGTGGATAACGGCCGGAGAGAACGGGGAGACCCCCTGCTACAATAAATCGGACGACGTCACGAAGATAAGCGTCTGGCAGGATTCCAACGGCAACGGCCTTTTCGAGTCTCCCGAAAGCACCGCCCCCGTAAAGGACGAGGAAGTTCTTCTCGTCTCGGCCAGGAACAGGGTTTTCCCGACCGGCATACTCGCGTCCGCGCTTACGGCCGCCGACAACTCCATACAGGTGAAGAACATACAGGATTTCTTTTATTCGGACAGCCCCTTCGATATGGCGCCCGGCCGGCTGGTGATAAACGACAATCAGTCGGATCCCACGCTAAAAGAGGTAGTCTATTACTCCACCGTGAACGTGATGACCAATACTTTCGGCGGCGTGACCAGGGGCGCCGAAGGCACCCCGGCCGCGGTCTGGTCCAGCGGCACCGTCATTTCGGGACAGGCCGTTCTTCCGCTCGTCGGTGACGGGGCTTCCGACGGCCAGGTTCTTTACACCACGGCCAAGGATTATTTCGTGACTTTCAATCTCAACCCGCTGGCCAACGTCTCGAATTTTTCCTATGTCGGCGTCGCGATGAGGACTACGGATTATTTCTATATAGACGCGCCCAAACAGATGTCCACCGCCAATGTCGGAACGGTAGATCCCGGGAAATCCATTTCACTAGTCAGCAAGGTGAGGGAATATCCCGACAAAATCATAGTGGAATCCACCGAAGCCGTCACCGGCCCCACCCTTCAGCAGAAGGCTTTGAATCAGCCTGTGATAGACCTGACTTTGAAAACTCCGGTCGGCGACGCCTACTGGTACTGGCTGATGGTTTACGCCACCGGCACGGTAGTGGACGAGGGCAGCGCCCTGAACGACGTGGAAACTGTAAAGGTCTGGTACGACAAGGACGATAACGGTTTTATGGACGTCGCCAGGGACGTGATGGTCGGCGCCGGCGCTTTCGGGAATACCAGGTACGGCCCCCTGGTGGCCAGGGTGGATTTTTCCACCACGGCGCTCCTGCTGACGGAAAGCGAAGCGGATAACAGGAATATCGCGCAGAAGTTTTTCATAACCTACGACATGACGGAAGCGGCCATGCCCAACGATTCTTTCGGCAATCCCCGCAGGATAGGCGCTTACCTGAAAACGGATTCCTTCCCGCAGGGCAACAGCACCGCCGACGACCCGGCCAGGAACGCCTTTTCCTGGCCGAATTCCCTTTCCACGGTCACCTTCGTCACTTTCGAATCCATGCTGAGGGAAATAATTTCGGCGCCGAGCACCGTGACGGTCGTGACGGAACAGCTTTTTGTAAGCACTTCGGGCGTGGAGATGGCCGCTCCCCTGGTGGCGCAGTTGATAAACAGCCCCGGTCCCCAGGACGCCGCCTGGATAGTGAACACCACCAGCGGTATGCCGTCCGAAGGCTACCTGAGCGTGGACGGGGAGATAATACATTACAGCTCCATAACCGCGAACAATCTCGTTTACGTGGACAGGGGGCAGTTCTCTTCGCCGATAACCAATCATCAGCCCGGCGCGACCCTGGGCGGGGAGATCTACCAGGGTTATGTGAACTGGCCCATGATGAAGCTTTCCATAAATACCAACGGCTACGGCGTCAGATGGCAGGGCGTAAAATTCTTCAGGACGCAGCCGGGCGCCCTTACCGGCTATGACAGCGACGTCAAAGAGATAAGGATCTGGAAGGACAACGGCAACGGGACTTTCGACAGGGACCCGGTTACCGGCGAGAACCGCTCGGATATCCTCGTCGGCAGCGGAAGGTTCGGCGTCGCCGACCCCGTGGGCAAGGCCACTATTTACGTGATAGACCCGGCCCTTAAAGGCCAGGAATACGTGGTCGTAGGAGCCACTCCCACGGTGTATTTCGTCTCGCTCAGCATCGATATCGGCTCGAATTTCTCGCATGAGGCGCTCACCCCGCCCAACGACATAGTCGGCATAGAGGTGCAGGACGAAACCGGCTTTATAGCCGGTAAGGGCGGTCCCCAATGTGGTCATGCCTAAGGTCAACGTAATCACCGCCGTCCCCGAAGATATCTCGCCGGTGGAAGCCACCCAGAACGACAAGAACGTCGGCCTGCTTTCCCTAAAGATGAAAACCGACAAGACC
>PEXO01000043.1 GCA_002779045.1 Elusimicrobia bacterium CG08_land_8_20_14_0_20_59_10
TCCACCGTCACCTGGACCTACACCCCGGCCGAAGGCGGGTATTATATCCTCAGCGTGTCGGGCGAGGACGAGGAAGACCGCCTGGCCGGGACGCAGTTCAGCTTCTACGTGTTCGGTAAGGGCGACGCCTGGTGGGCGCGCGCGGATTCCGACATCATAGAGCTGGTGGCTGAAAAATACGATTACAAGCCCGGAGAGACGGCGAAGATCATGGTGAAGTCGCCCTATGACGAGGCGGTAGCGTTGGTGACGGTGGAGCGCGAGGGCGTGCTGGACCGCTGGCTGACCAGCACGAAGGGCGGCGCGGATTTCATCACCGTGCCTATAAAGGAAAAATACCTGCCCAACGCCTATGTGAGCATTATTCTTTTCAAGGGCCGCGCCGGGCAGCAGAAGTATTCCGAAGACGGAGACAGCGACCTCTCCAAACCGCAGGCGAAGTTCGGCTATGTCTCCTTCAGGGTGAGCCCCGCCGGCCGGCGGCTGGCGCTGGAACTCACGAGCGACAAGGCCGGTTACCGGCCCGGGCAGGAAGTGACGCTGGACATTAAAGCCGCGGACGAAGCCGGGAGAGCGGCGGTCTCCGAGCTGACGGTGTTCGCGGTGGACGAGGGCGTGCTGAGCCTTACCGGTTACGGCACGCCGGACGTCTTTTCTGCCTTCTACGGCGCGCGGCCGCTCAATGTGCTTACCACGGATTCACGCCTGCACGTTATAGGCCAGCGCAGCTACGGCGAAAAGGGCGAGGCGCGCGGCGGCGGCGGCGGCGCTTCGCTGGCCGGCATAGACCTGCGCTCAAAGTTCACGCCCACGGCCTACTGGAACCCCTCGGTGAGGACGGGCCCCGACGGCAGGGCGCGGGTGAAGTTCAGGCTCCCCGACAGCCTCACGCGCTTCCGGCTGATGGCCGTGGCCGGTTCCGGCGCCAGGTTCGGCTCCGGCGAGACCAGCGTGACGGTTTCCAAGCCGCTGATGCTGCGGCCCGCCATGCCGCGGCTGGCGCGCGCGGGCGACAGGTTCGACTGCGGCGTGGTAGTGCATAACTACGCGCCGGGCATCTCCAGCGTGTCCGTCTCGCTGGCGGTCTCCGGCGGCGCGCTGCTGGTAAAAGGCCAGGATTTCAGGCGGGTAGAAGTGGCCGCCGGCAAGGCGGCCGAGGTGAGCTGGGAGTGTTTAGCGGAAAAACCCGGTGAGACCGTTTTCCGGTTCCGCGCGGCGGCCGGTACTGAAACGGACGGCTTGGAATGGAAACTGCCGGTGAAGACCTGGGAGCCGCGCGAGTACGCCGCCACCAGCGGCGTGGCGCCGGACAGGGCGGACGAAGCGCTGCTGCGGCCTTACCCCGGCGCGGAGGGTGACCTGCTGCTGAGCGTTTCACCCACGGCGCTTAACGGCCTGAGCGAAGGCGCGCGCTACCTGCTGGAATATCCCTACGGCTGCCTGGAGCAGAAGCTGTCGCGCGCCATGCCGGTGATAACGGGCGCGGAGCTTATCAAGACTTTCGGCCTGGGCAGCCTGGGCACGCTTAAGGAAGAGACGCAGAAGGTGTTCGACCGCCTGCGCGATTTCCAGCACCCGTCGGGCGGATTCTGCTACTGGACCGGCGGCTGCCTGAAGCCGGACCCATACCTGAGCGCTTATGCGCTGGAGGCGGCGGCGCTGGCGCGCAAGGCAGGCTACAGGGTGGACGGGGAAATTTTGGGGCGCTGCGCCGACTGGCTTGTGCGTTACCTGGGTTCCAAACAGACCGACTGGGCTTATCCCTACAGCATAAGCGAGACTTACGCGGCGCGGGCCTATGCCGTCTACGCGCTGGCCCTGCACGGGCGCAATATGAGCGCTTACTTCAACCGGCTCTACGCCGATCGCGACCAGGTGCCGTACCTGGCCAAGGCGTATATGGTGAAGGCGGCGGTCCTGCTGGGAACGGACGCGCTTACGGCCAAAAAGCTGGCCGACGAGATAATGTCGCAGGCGCGGTATTCCCCTACACAGCTGCATTTTGAGGACGCGGAGCCCATGCCGTGGATACATAATACGGCGGTGAAGACCACGGCCGTGATGCTGGACGCCATGCTGGCCGCGCACGGGGGCTTCGCGGGCGACGAGAAGGCGGTAAGGTGGCTGACCACGGAGAAGAAGAACAAGGGCCGCTGGCGCACCACGCAGGAAAATTCGTGGGCGCTGCGGGCTTTTGAAGCGTTTTACCGGCGCTATGAAAAGGGGACGCCTGATTTTATGGCGCTGGTGTCTAAGACGGGCGTAACGGGAAACCTGCTCCTGCAGGCGCAGTTCTCCGGGCGCGGGCTGGACGCGGTGGAGAAGACCATTGATTTCCCGGCGCTGTTCGGCGAAGGGGAACGGGCGGGCATCTCCTTCTCCAAGACCGGGACGGGGCGTCTATATTACACGATGCGCATGGGCTTCGTGCCGGAGAAGCGCGGCCAGCCGGCTTCGGAGGGGTTCGAGATAAGCAGGGAGATAAAGCCGCTGGACGGCTCGAAGGCCTTCAAGGCGGGGAAGCGGGCCGTGGTCACCATTACGGTGAAGACGCCGCAGGACCGCACCTTCGTGGCTATCAACAATCCCGTGGCGGCCGGCTTCGAGGTGGTGAACACGGAGTTCGCCGTGGAGAGCGCGGAGGACGCGCGGGCGCTGCGGGCCAAGGCGGCGCGGGGCGGCGGCTGGGGGGAATTCGGGCGCGCGGAGCGCTACGACGACCGGATGCTGATCTTCGCCGACTACCTGACGGCGGGGGTGCACAAGTATTCCTATGTCGTGCAGGCCACCAACCCAGGGGTCTATTACGGCCCGGCGGGCCTGGTGGAAGGCATGTACGAGCCCGAAGTCTATGGCCGCACCGCCGGCAGCACGGTAGAGATAGTGAGGTAAGGAGATATCATGGCGCGAATAATTTGTCCGAAATGCAATAGTTTGACCGAGCGGGCCGGGTTCGAGACCTGGCGGATAGTGATAGCGGTGCTTTTTTGTCCGCTGGGCCTGCTGGCCCTGCGCGGCGGCCGGAAGCCCACCACCTGTTCCAGCTGCGGCAATGTCTTCCGGGGCTGAAAACCCGTAATTCGTGATCGTAAATTCCCGCTCTCCCGGAGCGGGTAAGGACTCCATCCGGCCGGTCGGCGGTGGTCGGGAAAAATTGGACCGAATTTTAGGCTGACTTAAGGTGTATTCTGGACGCCATTCGGGACGGTATATTTAATTCAACCGCCGGATCAGATGCCTTTGTAGGTGCGCTCGGAGCGCCTGAGGACGCGCAGGCTGGTGACGGTCTGCTGCTTGTCGTCTATGGCGTAAAGTATCCGCCAATCACCGACGCGGACCCGATGGATTGCGGCCTTGAGCTTCAAGGAACCATGTGGGCGCGGATTGTGCTCAAAAGAAAGGATGTGCGGCTGAAGACGGGATAAATCCGGTTCATGGATCTTGTCCAGGTCGCGGACCGCGCCGGGCGCGAGCTGAACGTTATGTATGTTTCGCACGCTTGGCGAAATAACTCCGGGCCGGGACCGCCTTGCCGGGACTCTTCAGATGCGACTTCCAGGCCTTCTGTGCCGCGCGGAGATCCCCGAGCTCGTGCTCATAAGTTTCTTCCACAGCTTTCCTGAGCAGTTCGGCCATGGGACAATGCATATCAACGGCCAGATGTCTTAGGCCGTCATGAAGTTCTTCCGGCAGATAAATTGTAGTTCTTACTATAATAGCGCCTCCTGCGCACAGTATAACATACAAACATACATATGTCAATACTATTCATGCGCTTCCCAGTTCCACAACCACAACGGGGTCTTTGTCATCGGCGCCGGTCTCCTGAACGGAGAGCCCTGCCCGGTCCACGTTGCCGGCGGCAATAAGGTCATCGAGCGAAAGTTTAAGGGCTGCGGCCTGCAGGTGTCCGCATTCAACGGTCAGTTTGGCCACCGGCCACTTCACGCTGCGCTTTTCGGCCGCTTTGTGCGTGCGCACGGCTTCCAGCACCTTGCGCGTCACCTCCAGCACGCGCTGGTCGCCGGCGGCCGAGGACATCTCGGCGGCCGAAGGCCAGGGCGCCTTGTGCACCGACGGGGCCTTCAGCGCCGCCGTGCAGGACCACCCCCAGGCCTCCTCCGTGATAAAAGGCAGGAAAGGCGCGAACAGGCGCAGGAACACGCTCAGCGTCCATTCGAGCGAGGCGCAGGCGGAGCGCGCCGCCTGCGGCTTGCCGGAATAAGCGCGGTTCTTCACCAGCTCCAGGTAAGTATCGCAGAAGTCCCAGAAAGCCTTCTCCACGTAGAGCAGCACCGCCGCGTAATCGTAGTTACCGAAGTCTTCGCGGGAAGTCTCCACAAGCGCCTTCAGGTGGTCCACCCAGGCCTTGTCCAGCGGCTCCGTGATATCCGCCGCGCCCAGCCGGGCGCCGGCGGCCGGGCCGGACAGCTGCAGCATGGTGAATTTGGCGGCATTGAACAGTTTGGTGGCCAGGCGCATGCCCACTTTGAAGACGCTCTCGTCGTAAACCGTGTCCTGCCCCAGCTTGGCCTTGCCGGCCCAATAGCGCAGCGCGTCCGCGGAATAGAGCCCGAGCAGGGCTTCCGGCGAGACGGTCTTACCCTTGGACTTACTCATCTTGCCTTTGTCCGGGCTGACTACCCAGCCGCTTATGGCCACGTTGTGCCAGGGGATGCTGTTCTCGTGCATCCAGGCCTTGGCTATCGTATAGAAAGCCCAGGTCCGGATTATTTCGTGAGCCTGCGGCCGCAGATCCGCGGGAAAAAGGCCGGCATGGCGGGCTTTATCATCCGCCCAGCGGCTGGAGATCATCGGAGTCAGAGAAGAAGTCGCCCAGGTGTCCATTACGTCGGGGTCGCCGACAAAACCGCCCGGCAGGCCGCGCCGGGCCTCGGTATAGCCGGGCGGGCAGTCCGTCTGCGGGTCCACCGGCAGGCGCTCCGCTTCCGAAATGATCGGCTTGGAAAAATCGGTATCGCCGTTGTCCTTTACCGGGTACCAGACCGGGAAAGGCACGCCGAAATACCGTTGTCGGCTTATACACCAGTCCTGATTCAGGCCCTTCACCCACTGTTCATAGCGTTTGAACATATACCCGGGGTGCCAGGCCGCTTTACCCCCCTGCTCAAGCAGCTGCGGTTTATTGTCCAGAACATTTATGAACCACTGGCGGGACGATACGAACTCCAGCGGCAGCTCGCCTTTCTCGTAAAACTTCACCGCTTGACGGGTAGGCTTAGGTTCCCCTGCGAGCACGCCGGCTTCGGAGAGCAGCTTTCCCGTTTTCGCCCTGGCCTGCTTGGCGTACAGGCCGGCAAGCTGTGCGTAAGCGGCGTTAGCCGCGGCCGGGTCGGCGCTGTCGAACGGTCCGCAGGCAAAGTCAACAGGGGAAAGTTTCCCGTCGCGGCCGATGATCTGGCGCAGGGGCAGCTTTTCCTTGCGCCATAATTCCACGTCGGCTATATCGCCGAAAGTGCAGATCATCATTATCCCGGTTCCCTTTTCGGGGTTTGCATGTTCCGACGGCATTATGGGCACGCGCGCCTTGAACAGCGGAGTGACCGCCCGTTTCCCGAAAAGCGGTTTGTAGCGGGAGTCCTCCGGGTGCGCTACAACAGCCACGCAGGCGGCCAGGAGCTCCGGACGCGTAGTGGAGATAGTGAACTCCCCGCCGTCCTCGACACCGAACTTTATGTCGTGAAAAAAACCGGAGACTTCGCGGTCCTCGGCTTCCGCCTGGGCGACAGCCGTTTTGAAAGTGGTGTCCCAAAGGGTCGGGGCCTCCGTGCTGTACATATAGCCTTTTTGGTGCAGGTCAAGGAAGGAGAGCTGAGAGGTTTTGCGGCAGTATTCTCCTACGGTGGAATAATTCTGCCGCCAGTCCACGGACAGGCCGAGGCGGCGCCAGAGGGCCTCGTACTTCTTTTCGTCCTCCAGGGTTTGCAGTGAGCAGAGTTCTAGAAAATTCCGGCGGGAAACCTGTTCATAATCCCGGAGCCCGGCCTTTCCCCCTGCCGGCTTAAAACCGGGGATATAGGGAAGAGCGGGACTGCAGCGCACCCCGAAGAGATTCTGAACCCGGCGTTCGGTGGGCAGGCCGTTGTCGTCCCAGCCCATCGGGTAAAAAACGTTCTTGCCAAGCATCCGCTGGTACCGGGTTATGATATCCGTCTGGACATAGCTGAATACGTGGCCGATATGAAGCTCCCCGGAAACCGTAGGAGGCGGGGTATCCACGACAAAAGTGTCATTTCTGGGGCGGGACGGGTCGTAATAGTAAAGCTTGTCCTTTTCCCATCTGTCGCACAAAGCCGGTTCTACCGAAGCGGGAAGATAGCTGGCGGGGAGACCGGGTTTCCCGGCGGGTTTTTTCAAAGAAGCATCTTTTTCCATAAGTAAGACCATTTTACCTTATTTGCCTACAGCGATAATTCGCCGGCGACGCAGGATTAAGGAGGAAGGAGTGATATCTATGCTAAAATAATTACGCAACATCGCTCTGAAAGTGCAAAAGTCCGCGTATTGTAAAATAATTTTATGGCTGGAACGCTGGAATTAAAGGATGTCGCCAATAAGCTCGCGGAGCTTGAGGCTTTTTTCGCCGATTCGGCGCGCCTGTTCGGCCTGGAGGCCAAGCGCGCGGACCTGCGCGAGAAAGAGGCCAAGTCCGGGGCGGGCGGCTTCTGGGACGACGCGCAGAAGGCGCAGAGCCACCTGAAGGACCTCAACAACCTCAAGAAAAGCGTGGAACTGCTCGACGGCGTGTCGCACGAGCTGGAAGATTTCAAGGTGCATTTCGAACTGGCCCGCGACGCCGAAGACGCGGCCGAGCTGCCGGTGATAATGGCCGGGCTGGAGGCCGTGGAGAAAAAGCTTTCCGCCCTGGATTTCGAGCTGAAGCTTTCCGGCGAGCTGGACAAGTGCGACGCCATTTTAAGCATCCACGCCGGGGCCGGCGGCACCGAGGCCTGCGACTGGGCGCAGATGCTGCTGCGCATGTACACGCGCTGGGCGCAGTCCAAGGGCTTCCCTTTCTCCATAACCGACATGCTGCAGGGCGAAGAGGCCGGCGTGCGCGGTGTTACGGCCTTTGTCCGGGGTAAATATGCCTACGGCTACCTTAAAAGCGAGATAGGCGTGCACCGCCTGGTGCGCATCTCGCCGTTCGACGCCAATAAGCGCCGCCACACCTCCTTCGCCTCCATAGACGTGCTGGCCGACATAGACGACGAGATAGTGATAAAAATAGAGGACAAGGACCTCAGCGTGGACACCTTCCGCTCCGGCGGCGCCGGCGGCCAGAACGTGAACAAGGTGGAGACCGCCGTGCGCATAACGCATGCGCCGTCGGGCATAGTGGTGGCCTGCCAGATAGAGCGCAGCCAGCATCAGAACCGCGAGACCGCCATGAAGATGCTGAAGGCCAAGCTCTACGAAGTGGAAATGGACAAGAAGCGCTCCGAGATGGAGCGCCATTACGACGCCAAGGGCGCTATAGGCTGGGGGCACCAGATACGTTCCTATGTCTTTATGCCTTACCAGCTGGTAAAGGACCTGCGCACCGGGCAGGAAACCTCGCAGATAGAGGCCGTCATGGACGGGGCCCTCGACCCTTATATGCACGCCTACCTTACCTGGGCGGCTTCCGGGAAAAAGAAAGTAGTGGCCGAAGAGCCCGAATAGTTCCCGCGCGTCCAACAGCCCATGTCCTCCCGCCGCGCAAAAGAGAACAGGAAAGAAGCTCTGAAGGAGGCCCCGCCCGCGCAGCCGCGCGGCGGTTTTCTCCGCTGGCTGCCGCTGCTGCTGGCCCTGGCGGTTGCGGCCTTCGCTTTCCTGCCCGCCCTGAACGGCGGATTTCTCACCTGGGACGACGACTGGAATTTCCTCACCAATACGGCTTACCGCGGGCTGGGCCCGCGGCAGCTGCGCTGGATGTTCACCACTTTCCTGGGCGGGCCTTACCAGCCCATAACCTGGCTTACCTTCGGGCTGGACTATAAGCTGTGGGGCATGGAGGCTTACGGCTATCATCTTGTCAACCTTCTGCTGCATACGCTCAACGCCGGGCTTTTCTACGCGGTAACCCTGCGCCTGCTGCGCCTGGGGCGGCCGGAGGCCCACGAAAAACACCTGCGCTGGGGCGCGGCTTTCGCGGCCATTGTTTTCGCGGCGCATCCGCTGCGCGTGGAATCCGTGGCTTGGATAACCGAGCGGCGCGACGTGCTTTCCGGCGCTTTTTACCTGGCCTCCGCCCTCTTTTACCTGAAAGCCGCCGGGCCGGAACCGGGCGGGCTGCGCGGCCGCCGGCTGGCTTTTTCCCTGTGTTTCTACGCCGCCGCGCTTCTTTCAAAGGCCATCGGCGTGGCTTTCGCCTTCGTGCTGCTGGCGCTGGACGTGTACCCGCTCAAGCGCCTGGACCTCTCCCCGAAAACCTGGCTCACGCCCGGAGCCCGCGGCGTGTTGAAGGAAAAACTGCCGTACCTGGCGCTGGGCGCGGCCGCCGGCGCCGTCGGCTATTTCGGCCAGTGGCAGGCCTCAGCCATGCTGCCGCTGGCGCAGTTCGGCCCCGCGCAGCGCCTGGCGCAATCCGCCTACGGTCTGGCCTTTTACCTGTGGAAGACGCTGCTGCCTGTCGGCCTGCTGCCCATCTACGAGGCCCCGGATAACTTCAACCCCGCCGCCCTGCCTTTTCTGGCGAGCGGCGCGGCCGTGCTGGCGCTTGCCGCGGTCATCTACGCGCTGCGCCGCCGCCTGCCGGCGCTGCTGACCGCCGCGGCGGTCTACCTGGCTTTTCTGGCGCCCGTAATGGGCATTGTTAAGATGGGGGTGCATTTCGCGGCCGACCGCTACAGTTATCTGGCCTGCACGGGCTGGGCGGCGCTGGCCGGCGCCGCGCTGGCATGTATGCTGGGCGCCGGAGGCATGACCAGGGAACTGGCGCGCATCGCGGCGGTGCTCCTCGCCTTTGTGCTGGTCGGCATGACGCGGGCGCAGTCCGCCCTCTGGCGGAGCTCCGAGGTCCTCTGGAGTTACGTGGTCCCCCGCGCGCCGGGATCGGCGCTGGCCGCCAACAATCTCGGCGACGTTCTCTTCAAGCAGGGCCGGTATGACGAGGCCGCGGCCTTCTACCGCAAAGCGCTGGACCTCCGGCCGGATTACGCCTTTATCTCCTACAACCTGGCCAATGCCCTTACCAAGCAGAAGAACTGGGCGCAGGCCGAGCGCCAGTACCTGGACGCCCTGCGCCTTGCCCCGGACTTCACCGTGGCGCACGGCAACTATGGCAACCTTCTTACGGACCTTGGCCGTTATAACGAGGCCGGGGAGCAGTACCGCGCCGCGCTCAAAAACGCCCCGGGAGATCCCGACATGCATTACGGGCTGGGCGATACCTTTCTTCACCGGGGCCGCCTTGTGGAGGCGCAGGCCGCATACGAGGAGGCCCTCCGGCTGAACCCGGACATAGGCGGCGCCGCGGCCAACCTGGCCCTGGCCCTTTACCGGCAGAAGAAATGGGGGCAGGCGGAGCGCTGGTTCCTGGAGGCGCTGCGCCTTAAGCCCGAGCTGGCCGCCGTGCGCGACAATTACGGCAATCTTTTGCTGGACCTGGGCCGTTACAACGAGGCACTGGCCAGGTACCAGGAGGCCCTGCAGCTGGAACCCCGCGCCGAGACCTATAATAATATCGGCGCGGCCATGCTGCGCCAGGGGCGGGCGGCCGACGCCATACCGTATTTCGAACAGGCGCTTAGTATGAAGCCGGAGATGGCCATGGCCCGCAAAAGCCTGGCCGTGGCGCGCGCGCATAAGGATGATAAGCTCAAGCCATGAATAATATCGACTGGATAAAAGGCGCGGTGATCTACCAGGTATTCCCGGACAGTTTCGCCAGGTCCGCGGCGGTCAGGACCGGCGGGATATACGAAAAATGGGAAGCCCCGGAAACGCCCTGCGGCTTCAGGGGCGGGAACCTTAAAGGCGCCGAAGAAAAACTGGATCATCTTTGCGCGCTGGGCGTGGACGTGATCTATTTCAACCCCATCTTCTCCTCGGCGGCCAATCACCGCTACCATACCTGCGATTAGGAAGCGTAACGAAATAACTGAAGCATTTGGAGGCTCAGATTTGAGGCGGATGCGAGGCGCGACGAACGAGCATACCG
>PEXO01000298.1:0-191 GCA_002779045.1 Elusimicrobia bacterium CG08_land_8_20_14_0_20_59_10
CCGGAGCGCCGGGGAGGGAACGATTACGCCTATCGGCCGGATAAAATTACTATACTATATAAGCAGTTTTTTAAAGGCCAACCGTTTACTGACGCTATGGATTTTTTCATCATTTTCCCCTGCCATTCATAATATACCCCTAATACTCTACCCCACGCCGGCCAATTTGGCAAGGGCCCGGCCAAGCGGGG
>PEXO01000298.1:229-2308 GCA_002779045.1 Elusimicrobia bacterium CG08_land_8_20_14_0_20_59_10
GTCGGCGGGGGCTGGTCTGTTCCTGGCCGCCCCGGCGGGCATTTTAGATTTGAGCGACAGCTCTTTTTCTATCTTCATCGTGACAGGCTCTATCTTAAAAAGAGTCCCGCCCGATAAGGCATAGATATATTTACCGTAAGTAATCATGGCCGCGCCGCCGCCCATACCACCCATGCCGCCCATCATACCCATAGCCGGGCGCTGCCCGCCCTCGCGCTGCCCGGGCCTGCCGCCCATTTGGGCCTGCAGGTAGTAAACGCCGCAGCTCAGAATAAACAATGCCGCCAGCACAAACACTCCCGCCAATTTCTTGTTCATTTTATTTTCCTATACCGACGCTGTACTTGTTATAAAGCCGCCGCCTGCAGGTTCTCCACGAACTGCACGCTTACCCCGTCGGGGTCTTTAACGAAAAAGAACTTAATCTGGGGATTGGGCTGGAAAGGGCCGGCGGCCACGGCCAGGCCTTTTTCCTTTATGAACCCCAGCTTTTCCTCCAGCGACTTCACCTCGAAGCCCAGAGAAAGGCCCTCGGCATTGGCCGCGGCCTTATGGCCGGCCCCGCAGATAAGCTCCACCTTGGTCTCCCCGTCGCCCAGAAAACAGATCTCCATTCCCGGCCCCGCGGGAAAGCGCCTGTTTACCGGCAGCCCCGCTATCTCGCTGTAGAACTTCACGGAGCTCTCCATATCCTTTACGCCTATAGTGCACCAGCAGAATTTCATGCGCGGCTCTCCTTTTTCCGGAAAAGTCCGGACTTACCGAATATTTTCTTAGCGAAGAAAACAAAAAAGAAGAGCAGCGCGACCACCAGGACCACCGGGATGACCAAAGCGGCCAGCGCAACAATCACCGCGCCGCCCAGTTCGATAAAAGCGACCAGCGGATTAGCAAGGCCGCCGGTGGCCGCGGTGGAGGACGCGCGCAGCAGCACCGTTCCGGCCTGGACTACCCCGGCCGCCCCGCCGCCGGCGATAACAGCCAGGGTCCACTTCAGAAGCGGGTTTATATCGGTAAAGACGGAAACCGAAATAAGAACACCGGCTACCGTCGCCAGCGGCACGGCTATCGTGTCCAGGGCATGGTCCACCCAGGGGATAAAATAACCGAGTATCTCAAAAAGCGTGGCCACGGAGAATACTACCAGGGCAGGATAGGACGCGATCCATTGAAAAGAAGGAGTAAGGTGGAGATAGCCGTTAAGGCCGGCAAGGCTTACTATCAAGAACGGCACAAAGACCCGGAAACCGCAGGCCGCGCTGAGCCCTACCCCCAGGCAGACTGTAAAGATTATCTCAGGCATAAAAGCCTCCACTATCTCAGGCGCCTACGGCGGGCTCCACTTTGTAAAGCACCATCGGCGCGGACTTGCCCTTCATCAGCACCGGCGCGCATTCTATAAAGACCGCGCCCGGGAAACGGCTTTTATCCAACCCTTCCACCACGGCCCCGCTCACCAGTATCTGCGCGGCGGCGTCCTTGGTCTGGCTCTCAATGCGCGAAGCCACGTTCACGGTGTCGCCCAGCACGGTGTATTCAAGCCGGGCCTCGGTGCCCACATTGCCGGCCACCAGGCCGCCGCTGTGCACGCCCACGCCGAAGAAAACCTTGGGATGGCGCCCCTGCGCGTTGAACTCCTCCAGCGCCTTGCGCATGCCCAGGGCGGCCCTTACCGCCGCCGCCTGGTGGTCCTCCACGCCGAACACCGGCGAGAAGATGGCCATCACCGCGTCGCCGATGAATTTATTTATCACGCCCTTGTTCTCGGTGATAGGCGCGGTGACATAGGTGAAGTACTCGTTAAGAAAGCGGATAAGCTCCACGGGCGGCAGCTTCTCGCTCAGGGGGGTGAAGCCCCGGATATCGGAGAACAGCACCGTGGCCTGTATCTCCTCGCCGGCCAGGTTCACCTTGCCGCTCTTCATTATTTTCTCGGCTATCTCCAGCGAGACATACCGGCCGAAGGTGTCCTTGATATGGTCACGCTCCACCAGCCCGTCCAGCATCATATTGAAATGGCCCTTCAGCTGGCCGAACTCGTCGGCGTACAGCACCGAGGTCTTGCAGCTGAAATCCCCG
>PEXO01000272.1 GCA_002779045.1 Elusimicrobia bacterium CG08_land_8_20_14_0_20_59_10
TGGACAAGGTCTTTGCCCTGTTCATGGAGCTGGGCGCCACCGACGCGCAGCTGGATTTCCCCACGGTCTACGCCGTGGGCCGCGACGGCTGGGCCACCTACGACAATCATGTAAAGACCGACGACCTAAAGCCGCTTTTCGACACCATAATCAAGCATGTTCCCGGGCCGCTGGACCTTTCGGAAGAGCCGCTGCGCATGCTGGTAACCATGCTCGACTACAGTGCTTATACAGGGCGCATAGGCATAGGCCGTATAGTGCAGGGCGCGATAGCCGTGGCGCAGACCGTCAGCGTCGGTTCTTCCAAAACCAGGCCCGTGCAGCGCAAGGTAATGCAGCTGATGGGCTACAGGGGGCTGGAGCGCATAAATATCACGGAAGCCCGCGCCGGCGACATAATAGCCGTGGCCGGGCTGGAGGGCGTAGAGGTGGGCGACACCGTTTCCCCCGCGGACGAGCCGGGCATGCTGCCGGGCCTGGAGATAGAGCCGCCTACGCTCGCCATGGAATTCTTCGCCAACGACGGCCCCTTCTCGGGCCGCGAAGGCAAGTTCGTGACCATAACCCAGATACGCGACAGGCTGCTGCGGGAGCAGGAGACCAATGTGGGGCTGAAAGTGGAGGAGATCCCCGGCCAGAGCGGCTTCAAGGTTTCCGGCCGCGGCGAGCTGCACCTTGCCATACTTATCGAGACGATGAGGCGCGAAGGGTTCGAGCTCTGCGTTTCCAAGATGGTGGTTATAACGCATGTGGAGAACGGCGTGACGATGGAGCCCGTGGAGTCCCTGATAATGGACGCGCCGGCCGAGTTCCAGGGCGCCGTGATGAACGTCCTGGGCGCGCGCGGCGCGCAGCTTAAGGATATGACCGTGGGAGAGGACGGCCGCGTGCGCTTCGAATACATTGTCTCGTCGAAGGCGCTGATAGGGCTTAAGGCGGATTATATGACCTTTACCCGCGGTTCCGGCCTGATGCATCACAGCTTCCACGGCTTTATGCCGGAGGGGTCCTTCAGCCGGCCGCAGCGCAACGGCGTTTTTATCGCCAAGGAGCTGGGGCGTTCCGCCGGCTACGCCCTTAATTCGCTGCAGGACCACGGCATAATGTTCATAGGCGCCGGCGAGGATGTTTACTCCGGGCAGGTGGTGGGCGAGCATTGCCGCTCCAACGATCTGGTGACCAATCCCTGCAAAGAGAAGAAGCAGACCAATATGCGTTCCTCCACCGCCGATATGTCCATAATGCTGACCCCGCCGCGCGCCATGAGCCTTGAGCAGGCCATAGAGTATATAGAAGCGGACGAATTCGCCGAGATAACGCCCAAAAGCATAAGGCTGCGCAAGAAGGTGCTGGACCATGCCCTGCGCAGGCGCAGCGAGCGGGATGATTAGGGCTCGTTAAAGAATAACTGACGCATTTGGAGGCCCATATTGGGGCTGGATGCAAGGCGCGACGAACGAGTTGCTATAATCAGATTGAGGAAAATATGACCGAGATCACGGGCAAAAAAAACACCGGTCTTCATACCAGGATCCTTATCGGCTTAATAGTGGGCGCGGTCCTGGGCATACTCGCCAATACCCTGCTGGGCGGCAAACATCCCGCCGTGGAGTGGCTGAACCACTATATAGCCGGTCCGGCCGGGCAGATCTTCCTGCGGCTGCTGTTCATGATAGTAATGCCGCTGGTCTTCGCTTCCATAACCCTGGGCGTGGACCGCATACTGGACATGAGCCGCACCGTGGTGAACGTACTCGGGGACCTGACGGCCACGGCCTACCTGGCCAGGTCGGAGGGTTTCTGGAACGCTTCCATGGTGCCTTCCGCGGATAATTCCTGAGCCTGACTACTATGGCCGAAAAGATATATTCCATCTCAAAAAGCCTGCCCAAGGTAAGGCTGTCCCACGCCCCGGCCGGACCCAATGCCTTTAAAAGGATGATAGCCTCTGCCGACCAGGCCGAGCCCGGCGAGCTGGTGGCGGTGTACGACAAGAACGGCAATCCCTACGGCGTAGCGCTCTATAACCCGCGCAGCCAGATAACCCTGCGCATCTTCACCCGCGACAACCCCGACACTTTCGATATAAACGCCTTCTTTGACCAGCGCGTTTCGCGCGCCGTTTCTTTCCGCCGCGAGTTGCTGAAGCTGCCCGCGACTACTGACGCCTACCGCCTGGTGTATGATTATGCCGACGGCCTGCCCGGCCTGACGGCGGATATCTACAAGGACCAGCTGGCGCTGGAGTTCTATTCCCTGGGCATGTTCCGGCTGTGGCCCAATATCGAGGCCGCGTTCAAAAAGCATTTCCCGGACGCCGTCTTCCATCACCGGGCCACC
>PEXO01000064.1 GCA_002779045.1 Elusimicrobia bacterium CG08_land_8_20_14_0_20_59_10
AGGCCTTTACTACCTTGTGGCATTTTAATAAGGAGGATATACTATTAATACGGACAAGGAGAAATTCATGAAACAAGCAACAGCTTTCATCTCGGCGGTAATAGCGATATCTTTTCTGCCGGGTTTCTCAACGGCGGGTAGTAACATTTCTTACAGCGCGGATTCCGACTATTTCGCCATTAAAAGCGAGGTCATAACTATTACCGAGGCCGGCACGGACAAAGAGGTCCCTCCTGGTGCATTCCCCTTTCTCTCTCCCCTGCGCGACGGCAGCAAAACACCGATCGCGGCCGCAGGCATAATTAACGCAGGAGTACAGGCCTGGAACATTATCAACAACGGCCAGGCGAACGGCGGCGTCGCCAACGCCAGCTACGCCAACGCCATGCCCAACTTTGTGGACTGGAACACCATCTCGGGCTGGAAAGGCCCGAAGGAAATGATCTACGGGGTCAAAATAAAGAACCTGATGGGCATGACAGTGGTAGATGTTAAATACATGGTGAGCTTTTTTTACGGCGGCACCAGCAGCAGCAGCAAAGACATAGCGGGCTGCCTCATCGCCGCGGGATGCGTAGGAGGCGCCGCCACCTGTCCCGAGATAGCCGCCAAATGCTCCGCCGCTTCAAAGGGCAAAGGCCAATATATCTCGAACCTGAAGATAAAACCTCTGGTAGTGGACATACTGTGGGGTTTTAAGTACGACCTGGACTGCCTGGTAGCCAACCCCATGAATATCGGCACGGATGACGATCCCGTGGCATACCTGCAGACCGACCTTATCTGGTCTTTTTCCAACATGTTCAAAAAAAGCAGGGGCGTCTGGACCTACTCAATGGACGGAAACGGTAATTTCAAGGATATCTCCAAACTCATGAGGGAGAAGACCGCGGCGATAGGCAGGATCGAAACGAACGCCGACGTTCAGGTCAACTGGAATTGAGCGCCCGGCTCTCAGTGCTGGAAAGATATCTGCGCATGTTTGCAATGCCCCGTAGTTGAGAAGCCTTAAAAAAAGAAAAACAAAATTTTTTTTTATTTACCCCTTGACAAGTCAACATCCGCCTGTTATACTTGTAGTGCAGTCTTGTTCTCTTATATGTGCGTCGGTGGTTCGGTGTGCGGTCGAGTTGTTCTCGGTGGTGTTGGTCTCGGGGTTCGTCCCCGGCCCCGGCGCGGTTTCCCCGGGTTCGCGGCCGGCTTCGGTGTTGGGCGGTGCGGTGCGGTTTCGGTCGCGGCGCGTTCTCCGGGTTGGTTCCTGGTCCGTCTCCCGCCCTTTTCGGGCGGCGCGGTCTCCGGGTCCCGGTTCAGCGGCCCGCCTCCGGCGGTTCTGCTCCTGGGTGGGTGTTCGGTCGTCCGGCGCCCCTTATGTTGTGTAGTTGCGGTATCAAGTACCCTGGCCCGTGTGCCAATTGAAGAGCCCCCGTCAGCCGGGGGCTCTCAATTTTTATACTCTCTTAAAGCCCAGCCGGGACCGCAATGCCGCGGGCAGCGCAGAAAGCGCGGAGGTCGGCGGGCAGCGGGACGGAGAACACGCGCTCTATCCCCGCTTTACGCATATCTATTTCAGCGCAATGCAGCGCCTGCCGCGGCAGCAATAGTTTTTCTTCCAGGGCGGGCGTCCAGCCTCCGTCAAGAAACTTCAGGTAGCAGCAAGCGTCCGGCCCGTAGATTTTGTCCCCCACCAGGCTGTGTCCCAGCCATTGCGCGTGGGCCCGGATCTGGTGCATGCGGCCGGTTTCGGTAACCACGCGCGCCAGCGTAAAACCGCCGCCGCCGGAAAGCGGGGTGAAATGCGTCACCGCGGGCCGCCCGTCCGGTCTTACCCCCGCTTTGGAATACACCGGGCTGCCTTCATCATCGCCCAAAGGCTGGTTCACCGTCACCGGGCCGGAAAATTCGCCAGTCATTATCGCAAGATAGGTTTTCCCCACCTGCCGCCGTTGTATGGCGGTCTGCAGACGGCCTGCCACCGCGGGGTCTTTAGCGAACACGACCACGCCGCTGGTCTCGCGATCGAGCCGGAAGACCAGGTGGGCGGCGGCAAGGCCGAAGTGCTCGCGCACCGCGCCGGCAAGGCTGGACCAGGGCCCGGCCTTAGACGGGTGGCAGAGCAGGTCCCCCGGCTTGTTTACTACTATAACCTGGGCGTCTTGATGAATTATCCAGCTGTCCAGTTCCGCAGGAGCTATCTGGCCCACGTTCACCAGCCTTGAGCGGCGCGGCCAGGGACAGGCCAGCCGGGGGTTGAATGAGGAGCGGTCATTCACGTTCACGTTACGGTCCGACTTGCCTTGCTCGTTTTTGCCATTAAAAATAAAGCGCAGCACTTATTAAGATATTAAGAACCGTCCCCTGCTAT
>PEXO01000232.1:0-1540 GCA_002779045.1 Elusimicrobia bacterium CG08_land_8_20_14_0_20_59_10
TGACTATAATGTCGCGCTTCACGTCGGGGTCGGCATTCTCGTTTATCGCCAGGCCGCAGGTGGTATGCGGCACAAAAACATGGCAGACTCCGCTCTCCGGCCCGAACTCCCGCACCAGGCCGCCCACCTCCCGGGTAATATCGGCCATCTCCGACTTGCCAGAGGTCTTCACTTTGAATTTATGTACCATGGTATCCCCCTGAGGGCGCGCCGCGGCATCCGCCCCGGACTATCATAAAGACATTCTACAAAACCGCCGCACCGCCCGGCTGCCGCGTGAGGGGATCCCCCCCGGGGACAACGGCGGGCTTCCGTTCTCCCCGAGCGCTTCCCGTTACGGGCGTATTTTAATAGAATTCTAGGTATGGACGACCGCCTGCGCTCGATACGTGGTAAAATAGACGGGTTGGACAGGCGTATAGCCGGCCTGCTTGCGAAACGCTTTTCACTGGCCCTTCGCATTACCAGGGAGCAGCTCAGAAAACAACCGGCCGACCACGCGCGGGAAAAGCGGGTGCTGGGCAACGCGGCCGCCGCGGCCGGGGACAAGGCTTTCCGGGCGGCCGCCCGCGACGTATTCGCTGAAGTTATACGCCAGACGAAGAAGATACAGAATGCTGATACTCACCGCTAGGTCCGCCACACCGGCGCAAAAAGAATTTATCCGGAAACGCATAGCCGGCGCGCTTCCGGGCGCGCGCTCAAAGGCCGTTTCCGGCGGGCTGCTGGTTTCCGGCTTCAGACCGGCGGCGGCCGCCGACGCCGCCCCGCTGCTGGAGAACATCCCCGGGGTGGCCGGGGTCTCAATGACACAGCGGGAACTGTGCCCGCTCGCCTGCGGCAAGGCGCGCAGCGCCCTCCCGTCAAAACCGCTGGATTTCCGGAAAGGATTTATCTTTATAGCCGGCCCCTGCGCCGTTGAAGACGAGGCCACCTACCTGGCCAGCGCCTCGGCGCTGGCCGCCGCCGGCGCGCACGCACTGCGGGCCGCGCTTTTCAAACCCCGCTCCTCGCCTTACGCTTTCCAGGGAATAGGCTTCGCCGGGCTGGGCATTATAGCCAAAGCAAAAAAGCTTACCGGCCTGCCGCTGGTCACGGAGGTCACGGACACACGGCAGGTGGAGAAACTTTCCGCCGTCTGTGACATGCTGCAGATAGGCGCGCGCAATATGCGCAATTATGAGCTGCTCAAGGAGGCGGGGCGCTGCGGCAGGCCGGTGCTGCTCAAGCGCGCGATGCGCGCCACCCTGCGCGAATGGCTGCTTTCAGCCGAATACCTTTTTAAATACGGGACCACCAGCCTGGTACTCTGCGAACGGGGGGACGCCGTCTTCCGGCCGGACAGCCCCGGGCTGAACTTAGCGCTGCTACGCGAAGCTAAAAAGCTGACCGGGCTGCCGGTGATAGCCGACCCCAGCCATTCCACGCATGACCGCGGACTCGCGGTTTCGCACTCCCTGAAGGCCGCGCGCGCCGGGGCCGACGGGCTGCTTATCGAAGTCAGCCTCGCGCCGCTGAGCGCCCGGACGGACGGCAGACA
>PEXO01000232.1:1558-2350 GCA_002779045.1 Elusimicrobia bacterium CG08_land_8_20_14_0_20_59_10
TTTCGCTAAATTAGCCGGCTCCCTCCTGTGCAGAAAATGAACATTAACCTAAAAGTTGCAGTTGCAACTTTCCGCGCGCATAGCGCTGGGCCCTCCGCCCGCTTCGCGGGGAATCCCGCGGAATAACTTTATTCCCCGATTTTTACAATGAAAACCCCATTGAACCGCAGGATTCAGGTTAAAGCCGGCCTGTTAGGCCGCCCGCTGGCCAGATCGCTCTCTCCGGCGGTCTTCGCCGTCTTTTCCAAACTCACCGGCACGGAGCTTTCTTATGAGCTGCGCGAATGCACCCCCGGCGCCCTGACCGGCGAAGTGAACGCGGCCCGGGCCGCGGGCTGGACCGGGTTCAACGCGACCATACCGCATAAGCGCGCCGTTCTTGAAATGCTGGACTCGGCGGACAAAGCGGCGCAGGACACCGGCTCCGCGAACACCGTCCGTTTCGGGGAAAAAGGACTGGAAGGGACAAACACGGACGCCTACGCCCTTTCCAATGCGCTTAAAGAGCGCGGCCTCTCCGTAAAAGGCCTGTCGGCCGCCGTCTACGGCGCCGGAGGCTCGGCTTCCGCGGCGGCCTGGGCGCTGGCGGGCGCGGGCGCGCAGCGCATTGATATCTGCGCCAGGAACCCCGCTGCCGCGCGGGAGCTGACTGGAAGACTGTCCGGTGTTTTCCCGGCCGTCTCTTTCGGGAAGCTGCCTTTCGGGGAACCGCCGGACGGGCACACCGTGCTGGTGAACGCTACGCCGATAGGGATGTACCTCCCGGGCACGCCGCCCTGCGCCCCCCGCGCC
>PEXO01000032.1:0-7534 GCA_002779045.1 Elusimicrobia bacterium CG08_land_8_20_14_0_20_59_10
CAACTGCTTCGCCGCGGCGCGCTGCCCGGAGGAACTGATGCGCGACGAAAATACCGCGTTCTTTGTTTTCGGGCTGGCTTCCAATACTGTCGGGCAGGTGAAGTCCTTACTGGCATTGACCCCGGAAAAACTCGGCAGGCCGTTCACCGCTGTAAAAAAAGGCGATTACTGGATCTATGACTTTAATTCGCGCTGATCCCGTGCCCGGCCGCCGGGTATTTATGCCCCGGCCGCCGGGCACTTGTGCCCCGTTGTTAAATAAAGTATAAATATAGGGCCGCGCTGAAGGGCGCGCTATACATGGAAAGCAAGATACTGATCGTCGACGACGACGCCCATCTGCGCGAGACGCTGCGTGACCTCCTGGAAATGGAGGGCTACAAGATCTCCGAGGCCGCCTCCGGCGCCGAGGCCATGAAGATGGTGGTTTCGGATTTCTTCCATGTCATCCTGATGGATTTCAACCTCACCGACAAGACCGGCATAGAGGTGATAAAAGACATCCGCAAGCTCAATACCGACAGCCAGATACTGATGATGACGGCGCATGCCTCGCTGGACACCGCCGTGAAGGCCATACAGGAATCCGTCTACGACTTCCTGATAAAGCCCGTGGATTTCAACCACCTGCGCCGCTCCATCAAGAAGGCCGAAGAGAAGCTTTTCCTTGAGCAGGAGAACAAGCGGCTCATCGACATGCTCAAGCACAATAACGAGCAGCTTGACCGCCTCAACAGCATGAAGAGCAAGTTCATGTCCATGGCCTCGCATGACCTCTCCAATTCGCTGATGACGCTGCAGATAAGTTTCGAAATGCTGGCCGCCACGATAAAACCCAATGATGATCAGAAGAAGAAGATGGATTTCATCAGCGCCAGCATTACGCAGATCTCCCGCCTGATAGGCGACCTGGTGGACTGGGCCTCGATAGAACAGGGCAAGTTCCGCCTGGAGAAGAATTATTTCGAGATGGACAAGATGGTGGAAGAGATGTCGGTGGGCCCGAAGGCCCGCGCGCAGCAGAAGAACATAGAGATAGCCGTGCGGGTCTCCGCCGGCCTGAAGATGGTCTGCGCAGACAAGCGCCGCATAGGCCAGGTGCTGCTCAACCTGCTGGAGAACGCGATACGCCATACGCAGCGCGGCGGCAAGATAACCATTTTTGTAGACCCCCTGGAAGATTTTGTCTGCGTGTCCGTGAAGGACAACGGCGAGGGCATAGACCCGGAAGTTCTCCCCAAGCTGGGGCAGAGCTTTTATCAGCCGGCGGGCGGCAAATCCCCTCACGGGCGCCTGGGCCTCGGGCTTTCCATAGCCAAAGAGATAGTCCAGAGCCACGAGGGGAAGATAATAGTGGAGAGCGAGGGCGTGGGCAAAGGCTCCGCCTTCAAGTTCACGATACCGTTCGCCAAGGAGCCGCCTCCCGCCGAGCCCGCCAAAGACGCGCCGGGCGCGGAGGGGCATCGGTAAGTGCCGGTGGCCGGTAACCAGTGGCCGGTAACTGGATACTGGAAACTGGAAACTGGTAACTGGAAACTGGAAACTGGATACCGCAGTTAAAAAAGGAGCAAGCTTATGGCAACCGTTAAAAAATCGGTCACGGTCCTGATCGCGGACGACCAGACTCTTTTCAGGGAGGGTATAAAGGACCTGCTGGAAGATGAAAAGGGGATAAGCGTGGTGGGGGAAGCCTCCAACGGTCCCGAAGCGGTGGCTATGGCCAAAAAGCTGAAGCCGGACGTCATCCTTATGGACATAAAACTGCCGCAGATGGACGGCGTTTCCGCTACCCGCATAATCCGCAAGGAATGCCCCGACACTAATGTTCTGATCCTCTCCGGTTACGAGGACGAGGCGCATATAACCGAGGCCATACAGGCCGGCGCCAACGGCTATCTCTCCAAGATGCTCCCGGCCTCCGAGCTGGTGCACGCGCTCAAGACCTTCAACTCGGAGGGCGTGATGATACCGCAGCCTATAATGGGCAAGCTTATACAGGGCCTGCGCCAGATGGGCACGCCCGGCTATGACAGCGCGCCGGACTCGCTGACCGCCACCGAGATAAAGGTGATGGCGCTGCTGGGCAAGGGCAAATCCAATAAGGAAATAGCCGCCGCGCTGGGCTGCAGCGTTAAGACCATCAAGAACCATCTTAACAGCATTTTTCAGAAGCTTAGCGTCAACAACCGCACCGAAGCCGTGGTAAGGGCCATAGAAAAGGGCCTCATCTCGGCCGAAGACGGGCTGTAACCCGGCCTGCGGGGCTTGCGAAAGAGCGTCCGCCTCAAGGCGGGCGCTCTTTCGTCAATAATAACGTAATATTCGTATTGTATACTTGAAAGGGGCATTTTTAGGTGGTATAACATCATTGTCTGGTAAAGAGTAAAGGGTGAAGAGCAAAGAGGGAAGAGCAAAGAGGGAAGAGTGACAGGATTATGAGAAGCATCAAATCGTGCTTTTTTTGTCTTTACCCTTTACCCTTTACTCTTTATTCGTTGCCGTCCGTACTTCGCAGCCGGCGGCCGGGACAGAATACCGTGGAATATCTGCTGATGCTGGCCGTGGTGGCCAGCATGACCGTGATCATGGTGATAATGTTCCACAAGAAGATACTGGGCGGTATCTTCACGCTGGCCGGCATGATAATCGGGGCCGGAACGCCGAAATAAGAACGAGCGGGGAGCAGAGGCCGGGAATCGCAGAAACGGAAAAGAACTTATTATGAAAGCGGCGGAGAAGATATTTTCCTCGGTGCGGCGGCGCGGGCAGATACTTATTCCCTCTCTGCTGGTGATCCCGTCGCTGATGATCTTTATTTACCTGCTTTTCGAGACCGCCAAGATCTCGCGCGAGAAGATACGCCAGCAGTTCGCCATAGACTCCGCCGCCTTCATACAGATGGGCGACTATACGAACCTTCTCAACCGCACGGCCTATGTCAATGGCGCCTTCCCATACCGCATCTTCAAAGAGAAATACGGTTGCGGGGCCGGGGGCAATACCTTTACCAATACCTCCGGCAGCGGCAATACCTGCGCGTATAAGGCGCTGTATGACGCCTTCGCCTTCCCGCAGGACGACGAGGACAGCGCCGGCTCCGAAGAGCCCGCTACCAGGGATGACGACGACATCTGGAATATTAATTTCAAGCGGGGCCCCGATTCCGCCGGGCATGATCCCCGCAGGGATTATTACAAGAAAAACCCGGACTCGCAGGTGGATATCGCGCTTTACACGCTCATAACCTCCGAGCAGGGCGCCGCTCTGGACCTGGGCTGGGACACGGCCTCGGGTATTTACCAGTTCTATGCCAATGTTTACGGCCTGCTTGGCGCGGTGGAGGAATCGCAATATACCGTTTTCGAGCGGCTTACCGTCAGTTTTAGTTTTTTCCGCAAATCCTATTACCTTAATGCCAGCACCCAGGAATGTACGAATAATCCCGCCGGCTGCGGCCAGCAGGGGCTGAGCGGTTCTAATAGCTTTTTCGCAAAAAAGATACTCAGGGATAATAATTTCCTGATGCATTACATTGAGAAGATAGAGTTCCACTCCAAGGTATATACCGGCGGCTTCCCCTCCCCCTATTACCTGGGCAGGAGCAACCCGCCCATGGATATGACCGTAACCGCTCCCAACGGTCTCTTCCAGATCGCCACGGTGAAAAAGGATATCCTTAAGGACCTGGGTAATGGCCTGGATATTTACCAGGGCTGGACCGCTCCCAGAAATTATTTCAATGTGGATTTCAACAGGATAGCCGCCTGCCGCGAGACCGGCAAGCCGTGTGTGCACGCGAAAATAGCAACGCAGTGCCCCAAGCTTACGGACAGCCAGAACCCGAACAACTGCGTATGGCCGGACCCGACACCGAAGTATCAGACCCGGTTGTACCCGTGAGGAAAGGCCGGGAGGCGGGAAGGCTTGAGGCAGCAGAAGAGTGTTATATGCCGGGCATTTTTAATTTTTTATCATCTTTTATTCCCCGCCGCCGGAAGGGCCAGGCCATGACGGAAGTGGTGCTGCTGTTCCCTATCTTCCTGATCATAGTGTTCGTAACGGCCAAGATCTTCGCGCTGCTGGTGCTGGTGCAGAAGATGGAGATAGGCTCCTATTATGCCGCGCGCCGCTGGCAGTTGGAGTCCCATTTAAACGCCAGCGACTACCCGGATAGCAGGCTGCAGAAGGACATACAGGACAAGGTGCGGGGCTATATGGGCTTCGATAATGCGGCCGTGGCCAAGTTCATGAACCTCCAGAACCTGAAGCTGGAGATACAGCGCACGCAGGTGTGGAACGTGGTGACGCTGAAAGTATATACAAAGCCGAACAATATAAAGCTGCTATGCAGGTATCCCAAGCAGGCGGTATGCGCGTCGCCATATGGCCGGGATTGCGAGAATGGTTATGAATTTTTGTGCGTAGAACCCGGCAACCATCAGAACGGCGCGGGAAAACAGCTGGAGGTCATTAAATATGTTCCCAGCCGTGACAGGCCCATACAGTTCATCCTGCCCGGCATCAAGGACTAAATAGGCCTGTGGCCATCAGACGGCCCAGCCGACGGTCCGGCTAATCTTATGTTCTGGTTTAAACTCAAGATATTTTTTAAAAGATACTGGCTCGGTCTCGTTATAACGGCTGTGGTGATGGTGGCCGTTATCTTCCCTATCTGGTACCTGGCCGGGGTTGAGGAAAATACCCGCCGTTACATTATAAGCATGAACGTGGCGAGCATGCCCTGGATGGTGCTTAATACCGTTATTTTCGTGGGTTTTCTTTACCTTATGCAGCGGGGCGGGTTCAGCGCCTTTAAGAAGAGCAAAGTGGACGCCAGGCTGGTCAATATCCGGTTCTCGGACATAGTGGGGCTTGAGGAGGCCAAGCGGGAGGCCTGGGAGGTGGTGCAGCTTATTAAGGACCGCACCCGCGTTAAAGCCATAGGCGGCAAGATCCTAAAGGGCGCGCTGCTGGTGGGGCCGCCGGGCTGCGGCAAAACGCTGTTGGCCAAGGCCGTGGCCACCGAGGCGGGAGTGCCGTTCCTGTCGGTGGCGGGCTCGGAGTTCGTGGAGGTGTTTGTGGGTGTGGGCGCCAGCCGCGTGCGCAAACTTTTCAAGCAGGCCGCGGAATACGCCAAGGCCCACGGCGCCTGCATAATATTCATAGATGAAATAGAGGTTATAGGGCGCCGCCGCATCCTTCACGACGCTTTCGGTGGCGGCTCGGAGACCAACAGTACCCAGAACCAGCTGCTGGTGGAGATGGACGGCCTTTCCGGAGAGGAGGCTAATATCATCGTTTTTGGCGCCACTAATGCCCTTGAGGAGATGCTTGACGAGGCCCTGCTGCGGCCCGGCCGCTTCGACCGCAAGATCTTCGTGGGCAAGCCCAACCTGACGGAGCGGGAGCAAATATTCGGCTATTACCTGGGCAAGGTGAACTATGACAGATCTATAGACCTGGGGCGCCTGGCGCGCAAGGCCGTGGGAAATTCCCCTGCCGACATAGAGAACGTGGTAAAGGAGTCCGCCCTCATAGCGGTGCGCAATTCTTCGGACAAGATCACCTACAAGGACATCAGTTCCGCCATAGAGCGCATAGAACTGGGCGTGGCGCACCGGCTTATTATGACGCCCAAAGAGCGCGCGCGCATAGCCTGCCACGAGGCCGGGCACCTGGTCGCCATCTACCTGTCCCATCCCACCGACGACGTGTTCAAGGCCTCCATACTGCACAGGGGCGGGGCGCTGGGCGTGGTGCATCATATGCCTATAGAGGAGATCCACGCCCCCGACAAGGAAAGCTTCGTCGGCTGGCTGAGGGCTTCCCTGGGGGGGTATGCCGCGGAGAGGATAAAATACGGGATAACCTCTTCCGGGGTGGGTTCTGATTTTTCCACCGCCGCCGTTATGGCGCACCGCATGGTCTGGGGCCTGGGCATGGGTAAGAGCGGTTTTATAGGGAATTACTCGGCCATAAACAAGAACGAGCGTTCAACAGCCATTACGGATATGCTGGAGCGGGAGACCCAGGAGCTTCTGCGCGAACAGTTGGTGGAAGTGGAGAAACTGCTGCGGGAGAACTGGCCGATAGTGGAGCGGTTTACCGCGGAACTGCTTAAGCGGGAAGAGCTGGATTACGACGAAATAGCGGCTATCTTCGCAGAGTTCGGCAAGCCCGCCCGCATGCTGCACGGTGTTTCCCCGAACGAACCGGCCTCCGAGCCTGTCCCGTGGGCGCAGACCCCGGTACCAGGCCCCGGGGTCAGAACCCAGGCCCATGCGAACAAGCCGGTGTCAGAGCCGGTGTCAGGCACTGGTGCCTGACACCAAAACTACCCCTTGATAAAAGGCGGTTCCTCTGCTATAACATTAAGGTAGTTGTTTGTATTGGCCGCGGAGATGGCGGAAAGCCAGTCTTTGGACCAAAGTGGTTTATCATTTTACATGACAGGCGGCGGGAGGCCATTTTATGGAGAACGAAGAAGACAAGGACGGGGCCGGAGCCCTTTGCGAAAGACACAATAAGCGCGTTCTCTACCGGCTGCTGCCTTTTCTGTTCATCCTATTATTCCTTGTAGCGGGGGGGTATTTCGCCCTTAACACCATGCGGCAGTCGGCGCATGAGCTGGGCGGCGGCTCGGAATATAAAAAGCTTTCCGCCAACCATGCCATATACGAGGGCAACGCTGCTTTGCCCAAAGAGAGCAACTATTTCTCTTCGAGCGAGTCTCTTTCCTCCGCGCAGGACGGGGATCCTGCCGTTGACCGGATGAAGCTTAGTGCCAGGCCGGGTATGGAGGCGGACGGTTCCGCTCCGGTCTTTTCGAACGCCGCCGAAGGCGGCAGCGGGGAGTATTTCGCCGGGGCACAGGGAGCGGGGCCGGCGCCGCAGTCCGCACCGACCCGGACAGCGATGGCTTCCAGAATGCAGGTTAAAAGCTCTTCTTTCAGGTCCTCCGGCGGGTCTGCCGCCAAGTCCGTGACCCTGGCGCAGCCCGCGGCTTTCCAGGGCGGCGGTCCCAGGGCCGGCACAGCCGCCGTGCAGCGTGAGGTGCAGGGTGCGGCGCCCAAAAAGGGCGGCGGCGCAGGAGTGATAGACTCGCTCAAGGGCGCTTTCCGCGCGTCGATTTACGGGGCGCGCATCGCCTCGCAGGACTCCGCCAAGAGCTGGATAGCCCAGACCTTTGACGCCACGCCGGAGCCCAGGGACACGATACAGTACGAGGATAAGGTTAAGGCGAGCCTGGACGTGGTCAACCCCAACTCTATTCCCAAATTCCTGCGCGACCAGGAAGTAAGCGTATCCGCGGCTGGTACGCTTACCGCCTCCAAGGTTTCCAACCCCGCGCTGGTCAAGGACAAGGAGGAGGAGGAGGACAGCGGCGCCGCGGATGCCGCGAAGAGCGTTTTTTCCGGGGCGTTCAACTCCATGTTCTCGGGTTTCGACCTTACCGGTTCCGAAAGCGCGCCCGCGACCGCGCCGGAGACCAGGGAGGAGACGCCGCCCGACGGTTCCGGCGGGGACGGCCTGT
>PEXO01000032.1:7543-7798 GCA_002779045.1 Elusimicrobia bacterium CG08_land_8_20_14_0_20_59_10
CTTCCGACCAGGACCTGGTCAGCGTGGACGAGTTCGGGTTTATCAGTTACGGAGACCCGAACGGTTTCCAGTATGTTTTCGATCCCGACGGCAATCTTATGGGCTGTACGGACAATGCCGCGGGTTTTTCCATCATTGCCGGCAATTCCGGCTGCCCGTGACCTGGCCGCGCGGTATATTTTTCCGGAGGACGTAAAATAAATGCCGACCCGGACAAGGCTCCTGCTCTTCCCGCTGCTGCTCCTGCTTTGCGCC
>PEXO01000032.1:7872-8646 GCA_002779045.1 Elusimicrobia bacterium CG08_land_8_20_14_0_20_59_10
GGCGCGCCTGGAGCGGGGGCTTAATGATTCCGGCCTGGACGCCCTCGCCTCTTTCGATCCGCGCGCCATTTTCTTCCATTCCGGCTGGCGGCCGGAGCTGCCCCGCCCCGGCGGCGGCAAGGCCGGTGTGGGCATGGTCCTGTGGAAGGCCGGAGGCGCCGCCCTGGCGGTGAAGGTGTTCCCCGGCTCCCCTGCCGATGAAGCCGGCATCAGGGCCGGGGACGTCATCTCTTCAGTGGACGGGAAAGCGGTCTCCGCAATGCCCGACGCCGTGCTCGGTTCGGCGCTTTACGGGGCGCCGGGCGGGGTGTTCCGTTTCGCCGGGGAAAAGCGTTCCGGCGGCGCGCTTAACAAGAGCCTCAGGCGCGAGTTCGGCGGCGCGCCTACGGTGTGGGGGTTCAATATTCCCGGCACCCGCAAGGGGTACCTGCGCATAATCTCTTTTTCCGCTAAAACCTCCGCCAGGATCCGCTGCGAAATGAACGACCTCCTGGACGGCGGCGCTTCGGAAATAATTATAGACCTGCGGCATAATTACGGCGGCCTGCTGGAAGAGCTGGCCGCTTCGCTGGAGCTTTTTGCCCCGGGCAAAGGGCCGGTCTTCAGGGTGGTTTCCCGGCATCCCGGTTACAGCAGGGTGTACGCGGCCCCGGGCGCGGGCCCTTTTGCCGGGGTTAAAACGGTGCTCCTCACCGACTCCGGTACCCTGTCGCGCGCCGAGATCTTTGCCGCGGCGCTCCGGGAATGGCGGGCCGCGGTGATTATGGGCGGAAC
>PEXO01000032.1:8727-9404 GCA_002779045.1 Elusimicrobia bacterium CG08_land_8_20_14_0_20_59_10
TACGGCGGCGGGGACGGACCTGGAAGGCGCGGGACTGGCGCCTGACATGGCGCTGGACGCGCGGCCCCCCGGCAGCCAGGCGCCTATAGGCGAATTCCCTCCGCCGGTGGTCAGCGCGGACCCGCTGTTGCGCCGGGCTGTTTCCGGCGATTGACATGTCAAGACCTGGGCCTTGACATATCATAAAAATCTGCTATACTATAAACGCGGTAGTTGCGGATGCGGTGCCCCGCCCTTTTGGTGGTGTGCGGTGTTGTTGCGGTTGCGGTGTCAGACAGATGCGGTGCGGGTGTGAGCGTGCGGTGTGTGTCCCGAAGGCGCCGGTGCGGTTGCGGTGTGGTGCGGTTTCCGGCTTGCGGTCAAAAGGGCGGGGCGTTGCCGCGGATTTTTGCGTAGTTCAGTCCGATAATAGCAAAGCCGGCTTAAGCCGGCGGCGCAAAGCTGAGGGTCCCGTTCGGGGGATTGCCAGGCTGCCGAAGATGCTTATGAAAAAGCGGATCTCCCGCTGTTTCTGTTCGTATGCTGCCGTTGCGGCGCGCGCCGTAGCGGCTATTTTATTCCCATTACAGGTACCTAACACGCGCGAGCGCAGGCGCCTGTCGCTGCCGGCGCTTGATGCCGCGGCGTTTATTATACGGGCGGCGGCCGCCCTCCTTTTCCCCTTCCAGTCGCCGCGC
>PEXO01000032.1:9430-9996 GCA_002779045.1 Elusimicrobia bacterium CG08_land_8_20_14_0_20_59_10
CGGGGTCCCGGCATCGGCCGCATCTTTTTCGCGCGAATTTAACATCCCCGCAACACGCGTTTTATATTATAATGATATGGTTAATCGCAGCGCCCCGGTGGATATGGTCATTCCCGCCGGGTCGTCGTTTGTCGTTTTGCCGGGGAAAAAAATGGCATTCAAAAAGATCTCCGCCGCCCTGCTCGCCTGCGCCCTGCTGTCGGGGGCCGCGTCGGCGGCGCCCGCCGCCGGGAAGGCGGAAAAGGACAGCGAAATAGCGGCCGCCGCCGACGCTTTTGAGCTGCAGGCCAAAGACGCCGACCCCGAAAAGCGCGCGCGGGCCGCAGCAGGGATCTCGGGGCTGAAGACCGCCAAAAAGGCCGCAGTCCTCAAAAGCCTGCTTAACGACAAGGACCCCCGGGTGAAGGCCGTGGCCGCCAAAGCCCTGGCCAGAGACGGCGACGCTGCCGCCTATCCCGTGCTGACGGAGGCCCTGGCCGGCCCGGACGCCGAAGCCCGCCGCATAGCGGTGGAAGGCCTGGCCCGCCTGAAAGACCCCCGTTCCGAGAAACCCCTCATAGCCCTGC
>PEXO01000385.1 GCA_002779045.1 Elusimicrobia bacterium CG08_land_8_20_14_0_20_59_10
GATATTCTTTGAGGCGCACCCGCGCCCGGAAAAAGCCCTTTCCGACGGGCCCAACTCGCTGCGGCTGAACTCCGTGAAACCCCTGGTTTCGGCGCTCAACCGCATGGATAAACTGGCAAAGGAAATCTCCGGGCAAATAGAGGGAACGCTATGAAATGCATCAATTGCGGCCAGGACAACCGCCAAAACATCAAACTCTGCAAGAAGTGCGGCGCCAACCTTTCCATGCCTCCCGCCTGGTTCCCTGACTGGAAATGGCATTTAAAAACCCTTTCCTGGATATACCTCTCGCTGATAGCCGGGTTTTTCCTGGTAAGCTACCTGTTGCACAAGCTGCCGCCGCCTTACGATCAGCGCGAGATACCGAAGGAAATGACCCCGTGGCTAAACCCGCATAAGGCGCCGCCTAAATGACAAAAACCGACTTAGCCTTACTCAGGACAGCAAAGGGAGTGATCGAGGCCGAAAGCCGGGCTGTCCGCGGCCTCGTTAAGACGCTTGACGCCGGCTTTGTAAAGGCCGTGCGCCTCATAGCCGGCCGCCCGGGCAAGACGGTGCTGCTGGGAGTGGGGAAATCCGGGCTTATAGCCAGGAAGATAGCGGCCACGCTGGCCTCCACCGGTACGCGCAGCCTCTACCTGCACCCGGTGGAAACCCTGCACGGCGACCTCGGCATGATAGCGGCCGACGACATAGCCATAGCTCTATCCTATTCCGGCGAGACCGAGGAGACCGCGAAACTCGTCCCCATCCTGAAAAAGCAGGGGCTCCCGGTCATCGCCGTCACCAATAACACCTCCTCGCGCCTGGCGCGCTGCGCGGATATAGTGCTGCGGCTGCATGTGCGCTCCGAAGCCTGCCCGCACGGGATAGTGCCCACCTCCTCCACCACGGCTATGCTCGCCCTGGGCGACGCGCTGGCGGTCTGCCTGATGAGCCTCAACGGCTTTGACAGGAGCCGCTTCGCGCGCCTGCATCCCGGCGGCAACCTGGGGAAACTGCTGAATATCAGGGTGCGGGACCTCATGCATAAGGGCCGCAAGAACCCGGTGGTGCGCGAAGGCGACACGCTGGCACGCGCCCTGGAAGTTATGACGCGCACAAAGGCCGGGGCGGTTTCCGTGACCGGCGCCGCGGGGGAACTCACCGGCTATTTCACCGACGGGGACATACGCCGCTGCCTGCAGGGCGGACGACTCTCGGCTCTGTCAGGCCATATTTCCGCCTTGATGACGCGCTCCCCCCTCACGGTCCATCCCGAGACCATGGCAATAGAGGCGGCCCGCCTCATTTCAGAGAAGCGCGTAGATAATCTGCCGGTCACCGATTCCCGCACCGGCCGCCCCGTGGGGATAATAGACGAGCGCGACCTGCTCAAGGAAGGCCTGATCTGAGACCCTTCGCCGTTCTCTTCGCGGCGGTTTTCTGCGCCTGCTCAGCGCCGAAAACCCCCGATGCCGCTCCCGGCACCAGCCTGATAAACGGCTTCACCATGGCCGAGGTGAACGCCGGCCCCTCCCGCTGGCGGCTGAACGCGAAGACCGCCCGCATGCTTGAGAAACAGGGCCTTATACTCTTCACCTCTCCGGAGATCAGGTTCTACGACGGCAAGATCATGTCCTCCGAGATAAAAGCCCGGGACGGGAAACTGCTCATGCGCGAAAAGGAGACCGAACTAACCGGCGATGTCCGGGTGGACTCCAGGAAGGACGGCATGAAGCTGCTCACCTCCAAGCTGTTCTTCAGCACCGCGCGCGACAAGATCTGGACGGATGAGCCGGTTACGATCTACAGGGAACGCACGGTAATAACAGGACGCGGGTTCACCGCCAACCCGGACCTCTCCGAGATAGAACTGCTTCACCAGGAAACCCGCCTAGCCAGATGAACAGCCTCCTCCTCGCTGCCGCCTTCCTGCTCGCCACGCCCGCCGCGGCGGCCACGGGCGGCAACGACTTCCTGAGGGGCTCCGTAGTGAAGAGTGATAAATGGAAGATGGACCGCGTTAAAGATACGGAGGAATTCACGGGCAGCGTCTCGTTCCGCAATCCGCTCTACACGCTGAAAGCCGACCACGCCGTCTACCTCCGCGCACGCAGCGCCTGGGACCTGGACGGCTCCGTATACGCGCTGCGCTCTTTCGCGGACGCTTCAGGAGTGGAGATGTTCTGCGACCGGGCGCGGTACCTTGAAAACGCCGAGGAGGCCTTCCTCGAACGCGGCGCGCTGCCGGTCAGGATGAAGTACCGGGGCGCGGACGACAGGACGCTAGACGGCCGCTCCGACCGCGCAAAAGCCGAGAACCAAAAACGGCTTATGCATTTCAGCGGGGATTTTGCACTGGCCACTGAAAACCTGGATATGTATTCGGACAGGGGCCTTTACGACGACACGCAGAAAACCTTCCTGTTATACAACTCCACCGGGGTTCCCGACGGAGATCCTGCACTGCAACCGGGCACTTGTACCCGGCTTCCGGGCACAAGCCTGCCGGCCGCCATAGGCAAACGGGAAGGCTACGATTTCGCCATAGCCGCAGAAAGCATGAAGTTCTTCCGGGACAGCCGCGACATTAAGTTCTATAATAAGGTCTCCGGCTGGGTTAAAGATGTGCCTGCCCGGGACGCCGCGCCGGCAATGCGCCCATGAAACTAGAATCGAACCTCCTGGAAAAATCCTTCGGCCGCAGGCCGGTGGTCAACGGTATTTCCCTCCACGTAAATTCCGGAGAGGTCTGCGGCCTGCTGGGCCCGAACGGCGCCGGGAAGACCACCACCTTCCATATGCTGGTGGGCTTTCTTGAACCGGATTCCGGCCGGGTATTCATAGACGGGCGGGACGCCACAAAAGAGCCAATGTACCGGCGCGCGCAGGGCGGCCTGGGCTACCTGGCGCAGGAGCCCACCGTTTTTCGCGGCCTTACGGTGGCGCAGAACCTGGAGGCCATACTGGAGCGCACGGTAAAGGACCGCGGCGCTATAAAAGGCCGCGTGGACGCGCTGCTGGGCGAATTCGGACTGACGAAGCTGGAAGACCAGAAAGCCTGGTCCCTTTCCGGGGGAGAAAAACGGCGTCTGGAAGTGGCGCGCGTGATGATAAACGAGCCCAGGATAATACTCCTCGACGAGCCTTTCGTCGGCATCGATCCGATAACCGTCAGCGAGCTCAAGAAGGTGATACTGCACCTGAAAGAAAAAGGGATAGGGGTGCTTATAACCGACCACAATGTACGCGAAACGCTTTCTATAACCGACCGTTCCTACCTTATGTACGACGGCCGGATACTGATAGAAGGCGGCGCGGACACCCTGCTCAACGATCCGAAGGCCCGCGAGCTCTACCTGGGCTGGGATTTTAAACTATAGCTCCCGGCACCCGAACATTTTGCGCCCTGCCGGGCGCAAGCTCTTTCAAGCTCATCCGCAAGAACGGCCGCCTCCCGGGCGGCTGAGGTCTCCTCGTCTTTTTTGTGCCCGGCAAGGTACTGGTCCAGCTCTCTGCGCAGCCCCGCCAGCGGGATGGCGCCGGACAGCACGGGCTCGGCGAGATTGTGCAGATCAAGCGGGCGGAGGTATCTGAATTCGCGCCGGGCAAGCCATTGCCCGGGCACGGCGGAGCGCCTGACCAGGGCCGTCAAGCGCAGGTCCCAGTATACCACGGCCCAGTCCTTCTTGGGCAGGTAGACCAGGTAAGCCGGGCGGCGTGAGAGCTGTTCTATGCCGTCCGGCCCGGAATAGCGGATCTCGATAAGCGGGGACTCAGACCTGGGCACCAGCATAAGCTCGAACCCGTATTTCTCTATCAGTTCCCGCCACTTGGCCGGACTATCCGGCGCCGCGAATTCCCGTATTCTGCCGTGAAAAAGGTATCTCCCGTCCATGAATACCCTGTAGTCCGGCGCGGCCGCCCAGCCCAGCCACCCGCCCCAGCCCCAGGCATTATATAGGCGCAGGCCGGAAAGTTCAGGCTTGTTCTCCAGCAGAAAATCCGCCAGCCCCGGCGAGGAGCACCGCATTTCGGAGTACCGGCCGGTGTAATGGCTCCAGATATAGCGCTGATAATACCACAGACCCGGCGGCAACAGGCACAGGCCGGCCGCCAGGAGATAGCGCCTGCCAGCCGCCGGCAGCGCCTCCTCCCAGGGCAGCGCCGGCATGAACGCCAGGCCCGTAAGCATGAAGAACGGGATATGCCGCACATGTCCTGCGGAAACCCAGGCGAAAAAGAGGACGCAGACGAGATGAGCGTATACCACGCGGCGTTTTTTCAGCGCGAAGAACAGCAGGGAAAGCAGGACGGCGGCCAGCGCCAGCCAGTAAGGCCACTGGTATGGGTCGGCCAGGCTGGACCCGCCCCATTCGCGTATATAGCGCTCAAGGTCGCCCATATACCCGGTGTGGTCCAGCGCCACGGAGTATATTTTCCAGCCGTACGGGTTGAGCAGGCTTGAAGCCAGGCCAAGAAGGAGACAGCGCAAGTACCTCAGGGCCGCAACCGGGCGGACAAAAGGCCCCTTCCCGCCGATAAAGGACGTTTCTTCGGAAACGAAACTGCCGGCGGCGTAAAAGCCTATAAGGGCCAGGCCGTAAAGATACCCCGCGTGTATATTGGCCCAGCCCGTAAAAAAAATAATAAAGAACAGCGGGAATAGTTTCCCGCCGGGGAACCCCTGAAGGCGGCTCCGTTCCAGGAAATAAAGCGTAAGTGTAAAGAAAAGCAGGGTAAAATTATCCGGGCGCACGTCGCAGTTGGCCGCTATGGCCGCGGCAAGGAACAAAAGCGCGAAAGGCGCCGCCGCGGCACGGTCATAAAGCAGGAGCAGGCGGCGAAAAACCAGCAGCGTAAGCGTCAGGAGGAGGGCTTTGAACAGGACCAGGGCCTTGAACCCGGCGGCTTTATACAGCAGGTAATAAGCTGTCTGCGGCAGCCATTCGAAGTCGGCCCAGGCGGCGCCGTAGAGAGGCCAGGAGAGGAAATCCGCGCGGGGCGGACCCCAGTTCGCCAGCGTATACCTGCCCGCGGAGAGATGCCAGAAAATGTCGGGGTTCGCGGCCGGCAGAAAAAAAACGGAACAGGCGGCGGCGAAGGCGGCCCACCCCGCTGCGGCGGGCAAGTTCTTGCGCAAACGCGTATACCGCTCAGGTGAAGGTTTCAAGATGCGTGTGCAGGCCATGGCTTTGTATGAACCTGAGCGCCGCGGCGTGGGACTTTTCCGCCCGGTCGGCCGCGCCGGTAAGGTAATACAGGTAAGACAGGGAGAGCAGCGTAAGCGCCTCGCCGCGCGGCTCGCCCCGGCCTTTAAACAGCTTCATTGCGCTGCGGTAATTCTTAAGCGCCCCCGGGAAGTCCCCCCCGCGCCTGCGTATTTCCCCCATTCCCCATTCCACGAACCCCAGGTCCGCCCAGTCGGAAAGGCCGGAATAAAGCCTGTGCGCCCGCTCATAACCCGCCAGGGCCTCCTCCAGGCGCCCCAGCTGGCGCAGGACATTAGCCGTGCCGCATTCCGCGTAAGCTTTGGCAAAGGTGTCGTCCGTGGCGGCAAAGGACTTCCTGGCCCGCGCATAGCAGTCCAGCGCCCGTCCCATGAACCCGGCAACCCTCAGTATGCCGCCCAGCCCGAACAGGGCATAACCCGCCGAGGCTTGGTCCCCGGCTTTTTTAGCCAGGGCAAAGGAATTTTCAAAAGCCGTGATCCCTTCAGCATAGCGGCCCTGCAAACGGTAAAGACCTCCCAGGGCCCAGAGCGCGAAGGCCGCGCCGCCACGATCCCCCGCCTTTTTATAGTCCCTGAGTATTTTTACCAGGAGCCCCGCGGCTTCGCCAAGGCGGCCCGTAAGACGCAGGGCCAGCGCCCATTCCAGCCGGGCTTCGTCTTTGAACCCGCCGTCTGTTTTTGAAAGCTCCAGGGCTTTTTTTGCGGAGGAAAGCGCTTTGTGCTTATTGCCAAGTGCCCTGTGGCAGCGCGCCTCTCCGAGGAAGGCCGCCAGGCGGCGGCCGCCGGGCGCGGAGCGGGCGGCCCCGTATTCCTTTATGGCCGCGGCGAACAGTCCCAGCCCGCGCAGGGCTTCGCCCTTAAGCAGGAAGCGGTCCGCCGCAGGCCCGGAAGCGGGTCCCGACTCCTTCAGCCGCGCCAGCGCGCGCTTAAATTTTCCGTCGTCCAAAAGTTGTTCTGTTTTTTTCATATATTTATCAAATCCGTCAGGACTTAAGTCGAGCAATCCATGTGTCGCGCGGAATTCTCAAAAACTGTTTTGGCGCAGACCGCGGCCAGGGGGCAGGCGGCGCACAAGGGCTTGGTCTTTCTGCAGAACTCCTTGCCCAGCCTGACCAGCAGCGCGTGATACTCATTATACATCTTTACGTCGGGCGGTAGCCCGCGCTCGAACAGCCGTTTCAGCCCGTCGTATGACAGGTCCCGCGCGGCCAGGACGCGGGACACTATGCGCCGGGTATAGGCGTCGATAACAAAGGAAGGTTTGCCCGCGGCGTATAAGACCATGGAGTCGGCCGTCTCCGGACCGATCCCTTTATACGAAAGCAGCCCGGAGCGCAGCGCGGGAAGAGGCGAGGACAAGAACCACTGCTCAAGTCCGCCTGGATGCTCCCGCAGGACCTTCGCGCAGAATTCCTTAAGCCGCCGGGCTTTCTGCCGGTAGTAGCCGCTGGAGCGCACGGCCTTTTCAAGGACGGGCGGGCGGCTGGCGGCCAGCGCCTCCATGGACAGCAGCCGGGCCTTATTCAGCGCCTCAAGCGCTTTCTCGACGTTCTTCCAGGAAGTGTTCTGCGTCAGGATGGCGCCGGCGCATATCTCAAGGATGCCGGCCCCGGTAGGAGGGCCGTAGAGCCCCGGGGTATAGGCGGGCGCGGACGCGCCCGGCGGCGTGACGGGCCACCAGCCCTGCGGGCCGAAAGCCTTCAGCAGGCGGGTATAGATCTTTTTCAGGACTGCGGAAGCAGCCGCTTTATTTCCCGGAGCAGGTCTTCCAGGTTGTACGGCTTTTTCATGAAGTTTCGCGCGCCGCATAGTTTTGCCTTCTCTACGCTTTCGGGATTATCCAGCGTGGAGATTATCAGTATCGGTATATGGCGGGTCAGATTGTCGCGCATCAGCGCATTGCAGACATCGTAGCCGTTAAGCTTGGGCAGCAGCAGGTCCAGCAGCACCAGGTCCGGCTTCTCGCGCCGCGCCAGCGTCAGCCCCGCCACGCCGTCCGCCGCGTGCAGCACGGTATGTCCTTCCGCCTCAAGGACTTCCTTGAGCACGGCGGAGGCGGCCTTGCTGTCCTCTATCATTACTATTTTCCGGCCGCTCATCGCGCCTCCCCCCGCCGGTAGCTGCCGGCCAGCTCTATGTAGATCTTTTCGGACTTTACCAGGGCGGCGCACTCTTCGTCGGTAAGCTGCCTTTTGACCCTGCCCGGGGCGCCCATCACCAGGCTGCGCGGAGGTATCTTGACGCCGGGCGTGACCACCGCTCCCCCGGCTATAAGGCAGTACTCGCCTATCTCGCAATCCATCACGACAGAACCCATGCCTATAAGGCAGTGGTCGCCCACCACTGAACCGTGGATGACGGCAGAATGTCCTACAGTTACTCCCTCTCCTATCACCACCGGCAGACCCTCGTTCGGGTGCAGCACGGCCAGGTCCTGTATATTGGTCCCCCGGCCTATCGTTATCGGTTCCACATCGGCCCGTATGACCGCGCCAGGCCACACCGAGACCCCGTCGCCAAGCTTTACCCGGCCTATCAGGCAGGCCGTGGGGTGTACCCACGCCCCCGGAGGCACCTCGGGCGAGCTGTTAAGGAATTTTTCTATCGGCATGTTCTCCTCCGTGTTTGCGATGAGAGCGGCCCGAAAAATCATACGCCGGCTCGGACATACGCAGGCCCCAGTAGATGAAAATACTGCTGAAGGCCGGTATCAGGTAATAGAAGAGACGGAAAATAAGGCTGGCCGTAAGGGCCTGCCCGACCGGGATCCCCATGCCGGAATAGGCGGCGGTCATGGCGGCCTCCATAGCCCCCAGTCCCCCGGGCAGTATGGGGATGACCGTCATTATCTGGCCCAGCGCGAAGCCGATTATGAGCGTGCTGGTATGCATATGGACGCCCAGCGCCCTGAAGGCGTAATGGAGGATGAGTATATTGCAGATCCAGTCCAGGCAGATATAGGCCGCCACCAGCGGAAGTTCATAGCGCCGCGCCTGTATGGTGTGAATGCCTTTGGCCAGCTGGGACTCGAACTGCAGGAAGGTCTCTTCGGGGATCTCTTTTTTGGAGAAGGCGTACAGCAGGTGGTTGACAAGGCTGTAGATCTTGCGCGCCCAGACGGAGCGCAGCTCGTGGTGGAAGAACAGGAGCACCAGGATGAAGGCGAAGGAGAGCACGGCCAGCACCCCTGCGATACCCTCGACAAAGGCGAGGCCCGTATTGGTGGACTTGAACATCTGCAATATCATGGCTTCCACGATGATAAGGGAAAGCACCAGGTAGATGAAGACGCTTATCACCACGGAGGAGGTGACGCTTATGCCGTAGGGGATATTGCGCCTGCTCAGGAGGTGCGCGCGCGTGGCGAAGCCGCTCACGCCGGCGGAAGAGACGAAATAGTTCACCGTGGTGGAAACATAAGCAATGCCTATGGCTTCCCAGAAGGGAAGCTTGTGGCCGAGTATCTTAAGCACCTCCCACATGGAGAGACCGATGAGGATATAGCTTGCCACCGAGAAAAGGAAGGAACAAGAAAGGTAGAAGGGTCTGGCTGTTTTTACCGTCTCAAGGATGGAATCCAGGTTGGGATAGACCAGCACGACCAGTATCACCAGCGAAATAAGGATAGGCCCGTAAACAATCAACCGCTTTTTGAAATTCGCTCTGCGCATATATGATAAAATATAGCCGTTGCCCGGTACCGACAGCCCCCGCGGCGCTTGTCTACTATTGTAAATCTTTCCGGCGGTCAATAAAAGCCCCATGTCCATACATAGCTCCGATTTCCTGGTGATAGGCAGCGGGGTAGCGGGACTGCTCGCGGCAAAGAAACTGGCCGAAACCGGCACCGTCGCGGTGATCACCAAGCGCTCCCCGGAGATCTCCAACACCAACCTCGCCCAGGGCGGCATAGCCGCCGTCACCGCCGCCGGGGATAATTTCGGCCTGCACATCGCCGACACCCTGCGCACCGGCGCCGGGCTTTCCTATACGGAAATAGTAAAGCTGACCGTGACGGAAGGTCCGGCGCGGGTGCGCGAGCTGGTGGCGCTGGGGACGCAGTTCAACCGCAGGAAGGGCCTTTTCGAGCTGGGACTTGAAGGGGGCCACTCCCGGCGGCGCATACTGCACGCGGCCGATGCCACCGGCCGGGAAATAGAGCAGGCGCTGCTCAAAGCCTGCCGCCGCACGCGGAACATAAAGTTCTTTCCCGGCTGCGCGGCCGTTGACTTTGTACTTGAACGCAGGCCCGCCCGGTCGCGTCCGGGAAAGAATCTCTGCCTGGGCGTTTATGCGCTGGAGGAGAAGACCGGGCGCGTGCGCAGTTTTCTGGCGGGTAGCACGCTGCTGGCCTCCGGCGGGGCGGGCAAGGTATACCGCTACACTACCAACCCGGATGTGGCCACCGGGGACGGCATGGCGATGGCCTACCGGGCCGGACTGCGGCTGCTGAATATGGAATTCGTGCAGTTCCACCCCACCTGCCTCTATCACCCCAGGGAAAAGTCCTTCCTCATCTCCGAAGCCCTGCGCGGCGAAGGCGGCATCTTGCGCGGCGTCTCCGGAAAGGCCTTCATGGCGCGCTATTCACCCGACCGCGAACTTGCCCCGCGCGACGTAGTGGCGCGCGCGATAGACTCAGAATTGAAGCGCACCGGCGCCGACTGCGTCTACCTGGACATGACCCATTTAAATCCGGCTTTCCTGCGCAAACGTTTCCCCACCATTTACGCCAAATGCCTGCGGCTCGGCATAGACATAACGCGCGAACCGATACCCGTGGTGCCGGCGGCTCAT
>PEXO01000228.1:0-657 GCA_002779045.1 Elusimicrobia bacterium CG08_land_8_20_14_0_20_59_10
GTCCGGGAATAACGCCGGAGATGATCGACAAAGCGCTGGAGACCGCCCAGCTCAGGCAGGACCTGCACAAGTTCCCGAAGGGCCTGGAGACCTCGGTGGGCACGCGCGGCTTCTCCATCTCCGGCGGGCAGAAGCAGCGCCTGGCCATAGCCCGCGCCATACTTACCGGCCCCGACCTCCTGCTTCTCGACGACGCCACCAGCGCGATGGACGCCCAGACCGAGGACCTGTTCTGGAAGGCTTTCCGCAAGGCGCACCCCGATACCATCTGCCTGACCGTGACGCACCGGGCCCACACCATAGAAACCTCCGACCATATCCTGACCCTGGACGGGGGCAGGATAGCCGAACAGGGCAATCACACCGAGCTTATGGCCAGGAACGGACTTTACAAACAGATCTACGAACGAAAAAAACTGGAAGAGGAGATCGGGACCAAGTAATGCGAACTGAAAAAACCGATTATCTGATAATAGGCGCCGGCATAATAGGCCTTACGCTGGCCCGGCAGCTTCAGGAAAAAGCGCCCGGCAGGAAAATACTGCTGCTGGAGAAAGAGCCGGAGGTGGCCCTGCACGGCAGCGGCCGCAACAGCGGCGTACTACACGCGGGGTTCTATTACAGCGCCGATTCCCTGAAGGCCCGGTTCACCCGGGA
>PEXO01000228.1:680-2365 GCA_002779045.1 Elusimicrobia bacterium CG08_land_8_20_14_0_20_59_10
ACTGCCAGGAAAACGGCCTGGCGTTGAATGAATGCGGGAAGGTGGTGGTGGCCTACGACGAGACGGAACTGAAGGCCCTGGACGAGCTGGAAAAGCGCGGGAAGACCAACGGCGTGGAGGTCCGGCTGATAGATGAAAAGGAACTTGCGGCGCTGGAACCGAACGCCAGGACCTTTCAAAAAGCGCTGTATTCCCCGGCCACCGCCACTGTCGATCCCGTCGAGGTGAATAATTGTATAAAGGAACAGCTTTTAAAGGCGGGGGGGCGCATCTTTTTCGGGGAGGGGTATGGAAAACTGGCCGGGACGAATACGGTCAGGACCACCCGGGGCACCCTTATAGAGGCCGGGCACATCATTAACGCCGCCGGGCTTTACGCCGACAAGATAGCCAGGGATTTCGGCTATTCAAAAGATTACGTGATAATCCCGTTCAAGGGGATATACCTGAACTACACCGGCGCCCCGCCGCCGCTCAGGAGGAACGTCTACCCGGTGCCGAACCTTAAGAACCCTTTCCTGGGAGTGCACTATACGGTCACCGTGGACGGCCATGTTAAACTGGGCCCCACGGCCATCCCGGCTTTCTGGCGCGAGAACTATGAAGGCCTCTCTAATTTCCGGCCGGGCGAACTGGTGGAAGTATCGGCCTATGAAGCCCTGCTTTTCCTGACCAACGCTTTCGGCTTCCGGGACCTGGCCTGGGAGGAGATGCGGAAATATTACAAGCCTTTCTTCGTCGGGCTGGGGTTGAAGCTGGTGAAGGAGATCGACGCCGCCGGTTTCAATGAATGGACCCGGCCCGGCATCCGGGCGCAGCTCCTAAACACCAAAACCTTCGAACTGGTACAGGACTTCGTAGTGGAGGGAGATAAAGCCAGCACCCACATCCTCAACGCCGTAAGCCCCGCCTTCACCGGCAGCTTCCCCTTCACGAAGTGGATAATAGAAACCCGCCTGACCAATTGAGTTCCAACCTACAATTACCGGCAAAGAGCCGTCTGTCTCCCAATACTCCCCTGCTTCGCAGAATAAATCCAAATAATCCGCAAAACTAACCCGTCACACGTATGTCGGGATGACCTGCTATATTATCAGGGCAAATGCGCATAACCTGTTCATGTAGGGGGCAGCATGTGTGCCGGAGAGAAGCCGTCTGCAAATGCGGTTAAAACTCACAAACCCGGCGGGACAGCGCATGTCTGCCGCGACGAAACTCCCGTTTACCGCGCCCGCACACCCGGCCCGGTGTCACAGATAGTTCTCAACAACCTGCAGGAATTCGGGCAGTGGCTGAAAAATTCTACAGACGCGCGGCCTCGCCCGCACCCTTCTATAATAGCGGCCTTTGAGAAGTTCGTGGAGTGCGGCGTAATGCGCTACGGGGTGGTGCGCTTCCGTTGCCCGGAATGCGGTCGGGATCTGTTCGTTGCCTTCTCCTGTAAACGCCGTGGTCTCTGCCCCAGTTGCGACGCCAAACGCTCCGCTATTGTAACCGCCGGAGCCATGGACAGGCTCCTGCCGCCCGGTCCCTATCGGCAATGGGTGCTGGTCATCCCCAAGCGGCTCAGGTATTTCATAAACCGCAGTTCAGCCCTGACCGGTCAGTTGTCGAAACTGCTCGCCCACGAAATAGACCGCTTCATGGCGAAAGATAACGGCGGGGCGCCCTCCCAACTGCACTTC
>PEXO01000096.1:0-147 GCA_002779045.1 Elusimicrobia bacterium CG08_land_8_20_14_0_20_59_10
TAAAGTACGTGTAGTACGTGTCGCTTCATGCCACTTCGGTGTAGCCCAAAATCGGCCAGCCAAATGCTTCAGTTATTTCGTTACGCTTCCTTAGGACTCAGCGCCAGAGCACCCTGGGGCTGCGCGGCCGCGGAGGGGTCGTCGCTA
>PEXO01000096.1:242-2327 GCA_002779045.1 Elusimicrobia bacterium CG08_land_8_20_14_0_20_59_10
GCGCCAGCCGTCGTCCCGGCCGCCTGCTATAGGCAGGGGGATGGTATCGTGCTTTATCCAGCCCTCCGGCCCTTCAGAGAACCAGCGCACCTGCAGCCGCTCCCTGAAATTGACGGGCGCAAAAACCACCACCCAACAGTAGACGGCGTCCCCGGGCCGGGCCAGGAAGGACTGGTCGCCGTGCTGCCAGAACTTCCAGCGCGAACGCGTCATGCTCAGCTTGAAGCGGCCGCCTTCGCGGACCACTTGGTGATAAACGCCTATTTCGGAAAGTGACAGCGGCACCGGCGGGATGATCTTCCCGAAATAAAGGCCGGCGAACACTACGGCTATAAACGCGAAGGGATAGACGACGCGCCTGCGCACCGCCGGCTTCTGGTCGGGCAGGGCCGTGTAAAGCCACCAGGTAAGGCCGGCTATGCACACCGACCGCCCCCGCCAGCGAGCCCAGGAAGGGCAGCGTGCCCAGCCGGCCCACCAGCATGGGCACAAGGTAGGTGAAATAGGACACCAGGCACAGGCTGAACAGCGACATGCGCAGCAGCACCCCTGAGCTTTCAAAAGGCTTCATCTCGTTCACGGCCAGTATGGCCACCAGGAACAGCAGGAAGGCCAGCGAAACGCCCAGCGAGGCGCTCTTGAAATAGAAAAGCGTATAGATATTGAGCAGGGTGCCCAGCATGAAATGCGTGACGCCCACATGGTAGCGCCAGGCGGTCTTAAGGCGCTCGGGCGGCGTGAACCTGCCGTAGCGCTCGCGCAGCTCCAGCCCGGTGAAGAAGGCGCACAGCGACAGGTACGTGGCCTGGTGGATAACATTGTGCAGCCTGTCTATGCGCCCCACGGCCAGGATGTCAAAGAGGAAGCCCGCGGCGAAGAACCCCGCGGTGCAGGCCGGTTCATGGTCGTGGTAGAACGTCTTCAGCCGCTCAAGAAGCTGCGCCAGTTTTATCCTCATCCTCTGAAATCTAGCATTTTTAAAAGGCCCGGACGCCGCAAGTGTGCCCCAAGCTTCTTAAATGTATAATTTAGGCATGCGCAAGCTGATAGACTGGGTGGTGCTCCTGGCGGTGATAGGCATAGCGGGCTACCTGGCCAATACACATAAAACCCAGATCCGCACCGTAGTGCGCAGCCTGAAGGGGAAGCTGGTGCCCTGCGCTTCCCCCGTCCTGTATTCCATCGGCTCCGTGGACCCCCGCTTCGGCCTCTCGCAATACGCGCTGGCCGACGCTCTCTTTGAAGCCGAAGCCATCTGGGAGGGACCGTCGGGCAAGGACCTTTTCGCGCATGTACGCAGCGGCGGCGACGTCACCGTAAACCTGGTCTACGATAGCCGCCAGGCCGCTACCGACAGGCTTAAGAAGCTGGGCCTGCGCACCGACCAGAGCAGGGCTTCCTACGACGCGCTGAAGGCCAGGTACACCGAGCTCTCCGCGCAGACGGACCTGGCGCAGGCAAGACACAGGACCTGGATGGCCGACTACAAGCGCAAAGAGGCGGCTTACAATGCCAGGGTGGGCCAATGGAACCGGCTGGGCCGCATCCCGCCTAAGGAAGATAAGCTGATAAAAGCCAGGCGGACGGCGCTATCGCGGGAATTCAACAGCATGAAGCCGCTGGAAAACGCCATAAACGCGGATATCGACACCCTGAACGCGCTGGCCACCACCATGAACCAGCTTATAGTGCAGCTTAAGATGAACGTAGAGCAGTACAACCACTCCGGCACGTCCATCGGGCACTTTGAAGAAGGCTTGTACACCATGACGAACGGGGTACAGACCGTAGATATTTTTGAATATGCCGACCGCATGCGGCTGGTGCGCGTGCTGGCGCATGAGATGGGACATGCGCTGGGGCTGGAACATACGCCCGACCCCGAAGCCATCATGTACAAGATAAACAGCGGCAATAACCTGAAAGTTTCCAACGATGATATAGCGGAGCTGAACAAGGTCTGCGCCTCGGGCCTGCGCAGTGTTAAACCCTAAGGAAGCGTAACGAAATAACTGAAGCATTTGGCTGGCCGCTTTTGGGCTACACCGAAGTGGCATGAAGCGACACGTACTACACGTACTTTAG
>PEXO01000180.1 GCA_002779045.1 Elusimicrobia bacterium CG08_land_8_20_14_0_20_59_10
CAGCATAGCGCCGTTTGTCTTTCAGGGCTTTCATGCTTTTTACAGCCGAATGCTCCACCATTGAGCTACCGGCGAATATAAAGAACTGCCTTAAATTATACCAAAATTTGTAGAATATCTTTATGATAAAGAATATCCAGGAATACTATCAATGCATTCTGGACAACCTAACCGGCGGCCTGGTAAGCGTCGACCTCAAAGGGAAAGTGGTCTATCTTAATCCCATGGCCGGCAAGATCCTGCACATGGACCCGGAAAACTGCTGCCGCGAAGCGCAATACGATACGGCTTTTGAGAGTTTCCCGGCGCTCAAGGACGTGATAAAAGAGACCCTGGAGACCGGGAAATGCGTACGCCGCGCGGAGATCTCCATAATGCATGCCAATACCCCGCTTATCATCGGCTATAGCACAATGCTTGTGAGCAACCACGAAGGCAAAGAACTGGGTGTAACGGTTATCTTCCAGGATATCTCTTTCGTCGGGAAAACATAATATGTCAAAAAAACATACTAAACAGAAACAGACCGAGCCGGCCCGGCAGGCTGAAATTGCGCCCGCGTCCGTCCAGACCTTTCCCGAAGCCGCAGCCGCTCCGGCCGAGAAGGTTGCTCCCCCCGTTTCCAAGGCAATGATCTTCGTTTTCTGGGGCGCGGTAGTCCTGGCCCTGTGCCTGGCGTGGATATTGGACTACCTGCTCCCCGACGTTCCGGAAAGCCTGATAGAACGCTGGATAATGACGGGCTTCGCCGTATTCCTCGGCATATTCCTTTACAAACTCTAATGGCCGGGTATATAGACTATTACGCGGTGCTGGGCGTACCCAAAAATGCCGGCGAGACCGAGATAAAGTCGGCCTACCGCAAGCTCGCGCTTAAGCACCATCCCGACCGCAACCAGGGCAACAAGGCCGCCGAGAGCAGGTTTAAGGAAATAAACGAGGCCCACGAAGTCCTGTCCGATCCCCAGAAAAAAAAGATGTACGACCAGCTGGGCGAGAACTGGCAGAACGGCCAGGGCTATCGTCCTCCCCCAGGCGGCGGCTACGGGCAGCAACAGCCTCCCGGAGGCTTCCAGTACCGGCGCCAGGGAGGGCAGGGCGCGAATTTCGAGCAGTTCGGCGACTTCAGCGACTTCTTCCAGTCCATTTTCGGCGCGGCCGGCGGAGCCGGGCACGCTTTCGGCAATTTCGGCGGTATGCAGGAGGAGGCCGGGGGGCGCTCGCCGCTGGATATGGAGGCGGAACTGCAGCTTTCCATTGAAGACCTTTTCCGCGGCGGAGAGAAGCAGCTTACCTTTACTTCCCGGGTGGGGCGACGGACCGAAACAAAGAACATCAACGTGAAGCTTCCCAAGGCCCTGCACGACGGGAGCACCATACGGCTGCGCGGCCAGGGAAAGGCCGCGGGCGGCCGCACCGGCGACCTGTACCTGAAGGTCCGTCTGCTGCCTGACGCCAGGTTCGTGGTGAACGGTGAAAATATAGAAGTAAAAGTGCCGGTAACGCCCTGGGACGCGGCGCTCGGAGCGGATATCTCAGTTCCCGCCCCCGACGGCGCCGTTACCATCAAACTCCCCCCGGGGTCCGGCGCAGGGCGCAGGCTGCGCCTTTCCGGAAGGGGTTTGCCGCAAGCCCAGGGCCGCGGCGACCTCTACGCGGTCATTTCCATAGAGCTCCCGGCAAAGCTTTCAGCGCGCCAGCTGGAACTTTTTAAAAAACTGAAAGAAATTTCCTGACCGCGGCCGGCGTGGAGCTCCCAGGCCCGGCAAAAACCGCGCGTACCGCCCCGTCATTTGATCCCCCCGCCGTCAGGAAATAAAACCCCGTCCGCCTGAGGCGGACGGGGTAGAAAAGAAGGACCGCTTCCCGCTTAATTAAACTTTACGTTCGTCAGCTTTTCTGTAACGGCATCCATCGATTTCTGGTTGTTGATGGAAATCCCATTGCTGTAAGCGTTGCTTATGGGCTGCATCTTGCCGTCGCCCTGGACATAGTATATTGCCTTTTCCTGTATGTCCTTGAGGATGGTGTGCACCTTCCATCTGAGCTGCACCTGCATCGAGGCCACCGGGTCTTCGCTGGTACCCACGTTGGCTATCGTCGAATCCGGCACTTCGGCCGTCAGGTCCACGTTATAGCCCCAGGCTGTGGTCACGCTGAGCGGTTCCACGCTGACGCCGGTAAGGAACTTGCCTTTGCCCTGGAAATTACCGCTATGCGTCCAGTGCACCTGGTAGATCACCTTTACCACTTCGGAGCCGAAGCCGTTCTTCATGGAGAAGTTGTATTTCCTGGTGGAAGGCCTGCTCCAGCCCTGCAGCTGCGTCCAATGGCTGGTGCCGTAAGGCACGGCATTGGCGTAGTTCAC
>PEXO01000115.1 GCA_002779045.1 Elusimicrobia bacterium CG08_land_8_20_14_0_20_59_10
CAGACATGGGAACCCACGGGGCCGGCCTCTCCCGCGAAGGTGACCTTGTAGTGGGAGAGATGAGGCCCGGAAGCGTCTTTCCCGGCGGAAACCGGAACCGCCCCGCCTATCCGGCCCGGGGCCGGCACGGTCATAGCCAAAGCGGACAAAGCCGGCCTGGCCGGCCCCGGCTGCCTGAGCGTGGGGGCGGCGACCGGGCCGAGCGCGTCGCGGAAATCATCGCGCGGCTTCGGTGTGTTCTCGGGATTAAGGTAGCCGTAGGAGGTCTCCAGGAAATCCTGGAAAGCGGGGTCGGAGAAGAAAGGCTCCCCCCCGGCAAGAGGGTCTTTTTCGTCCGCAGCGGTCTGCGCGGGACCGGGAACCGGCGCAGACTCCTGCCCCGGACCACCGGCCACGTCTCCGGCAAAAGCCGGAGAGGCGAAGAATACCGCCAGCGATAGAATCGTTATCAGGTTTTTTTTCATTTTTCCGTCCCAAAGCAAAAAAGAGAAACGAAATTATTGCTAATTCCGCTTCCCCCTGGTTACACCGGGTTAAGGCCCGGCGGTGGATGCTCCCCCGCCTGTTCGGAGGATTACAAAGGGACTACAGTCTCAAGTTTATGACTATTTGACAAAAAGCAATAGAGGCTTAAGTCCTAAAATGCAAAAAACAAAGGGCCTACCCGCCCCCAGGTCCTTTGACCCACGGCTACACTTACAAGCGAAAGACGAAAAGGAGTTGAAATCTTCGTCCTGTATCTCAATCAGTTCCATCATTCCAGTTAACGCTTCCGTGAGGCGAGCCGCTGCCGGCGCCGGGCCCGCTTCCGGAAGAATCGCTCGAATTGCCCGAAGAAGAATTAGCCGCATCCGCCGCCTTTTTCCACCTTAAGTAATTGCTTGTCCTCACCCCCAATGCCGTCCTGAGTTTTAAATATTTGTCATATTCCGGCATATCGGGGCTGGGATTTTCAAGGGAAGCATTTAAGCCGTAATTATACTCAACAACTCCGGCAAGCGACATGCTTCCTATTCGTCGATACTTGGCAACTTCATTGCCGGGGCCAAAAAACTCTGTCGGGACACCGACTGCTGAACCCGGGGCCGCGCCGTCAAAAACCGCGGAAAGGCCGGCGGCGTCCGCGCCGGCGGCAACCGACAAAGCTTCGAAAGCCGGTCCGGCTATAACCACCTCCGCCGGTAGTAAACAAATTCTTTTTCATCATCCACACTTGCTACTGCTTAAACTCGAACGTCCGCAAAAATCTATTTAAAACACAAGCGCTTTGGGCATCCTGCGCAGGACGCGGACCATACAACCAGGACTTTGAAGGAGACAACACCCAAAACCTGTAGGTTTCCTCCGATGCGTTTAACCGCACAGTGTTTTTCAACTCGAAGACATTCCCATCCGGGAGAATCCCCGTAACGACTTTATAATGCGGCATCTTTTCAACCTTGCTGGATAATGACACCAATATTGCCACACCATTGTTCTTAAAATGTACTTTGTCTAAATGAACCGAATAGACCTTGTTAAAGTTAGGATCTTCCACGCTGCCCAGCAACCAATGAAGAAAATATTGTGATGGCCGAGGGAAGGCTTTTCCGTCAGCAAGCGCTAGATAACCCAGCAATTCAGATTTGATTTTTTTCGGGGTGGACTTATAACTACTTATATCGAAGAGATGATCATCAGAAACCACCGCTGTCCCATTATTCCAACTAATCTCGCACAAAGGATTTTTTTCCTGGAATTTCGGATATGAAAAGGAAAAGAACCTGCCCTCATATTTGTGCTCCTCTTTTGGGCAGGCGGCAAAATGATATTTCCAGTTATAATCCAGCCGGGCGCGGCCTTTATAATCAACGCCCAGATTGAGGCGGTAGATATAAAATGCCAGCGACCCCATACCGACAGCGGAAAGCGCGGCGATAATTCCAAGCACGATTAACGCTTTTCTCACGGATATTCCCCCGAAATAAAAAAAGAGAAACGGAATTATCTCTAATTCCGCTTCCCCCTGGTTACGCCGGGTTAAGGCCCGGCGGTGGATGCTCCCCCGCCTGTTCGGGGGATTACAAAGGGACTGCGCTATGTGCGTGCCGTATAAAGGGCTATGCCCATCAGACGGTCTACAGTCTCAAGTTTACGACTATTTGACAAAAAGCAATAGAGGCATTGGTCCTAAAAACAGCCGGCGAAACGGCCTATGCCCGTCTGGCCCCTTTGACCTATATCAAACCTGTGCCGCAAGCCGCGGTATTCATGTATACTATTGCGGATGAGCCCCCCTACCGCCGCCGGGATATTGTCCGGCCTCCTGCTCTGTTGCGCCCTGTGCCTCCGGCCCCCCCTTTGCGGCGCCGGCGAAAACACAAGGATAAACAAGATCTCCTTCTCCGGCAACCGCGTTTCCGAGGGCACGCTGCGCGCGGCTATACCCGTAAAAGAAGGCGGAGAACTGACCGCCGAAGCGCTGGAAAACACCCGCACCGCCCTGTATTCCATGAGGCTTTTCAAGTCCGTAACTATCTCAACCTCTCCCGCGGGTGAGGGACTGGCCGATATCCGCATTGAAGCCAGGGACGGCTGGGTGATCTTCCCAATGCCTTTCGCCTCCTCCGGCTCCGGGGGCTCCTCGGCGGGCGCGTTCCTGTTCTCGAAGAACCTCTTCAAAAGGGCCGAAACCGTTTCATTAATGGGTTTTTCCGGGGAGTCCGGAAGCAGCGCGGCGGTGTTTTTCGAAAAGGGCGGACGGTCCCTGGCGCTTATGCACTCCGACCGCGGCGCCGACGAGGGGCTCTACACCGACGGTGCCTACAGCTCGGCCCAGGGCATGCGCGGTTCCGGCGGCCGGGATACCCTTTCGGAATACGGCAACCTGGCCTCCCTGTACGAAAGGCGGCAGCGGACAAATTCCATCCACTCCGGACTCCCCCTGCTCAAGCGCGGGGACACACCCGTCCTGAGCGGAAGACTGTCCTACACGCAGGAACGGAACGCTTACGGCGACGCGCTGAGGGAACTCCGCGGCGGCGGACGCTCATCGCGCGTTTCGCTGGAACTGAACGCCGGCTCCGCAAAAGACAGGGGTGACGATATGGGAGTGGTAGTCGGGCTGGGCCTGGCCGACCTGGAGAAAAGACTGCGGAAGAGAACGAAAACGGAAAACCGCTGGAGAGGCGGCCTCGGTTTGTCCAATGCGGGCGCCTGGACGGGAGCGGACCGCGCCTTTTCCCGGCTCTCGCTCTCGCTGGAAAATTCCACCCGCTGGGGGGAAGACAACCGGTTTTCGCTGCGCCTGGCGGCGGCGGCCTCGGCCAATGCCCCGGAGAACCAGCTGCCGGCCACCGGCAGGGATACCGGGCTTATGGGACAGTACTCCAGGGAATTCCGCGCCCCCAGGATGACCGGCTTCTCCGCCTCCTTTTCAAAACCGCTTTCCAGGTCCAAACGCGGGACGCTGCAGGCCTCCGTCTTCGCTGAAACCGCTTTCGACCCGGCAGACCCCGCCGCCACGGCACAGAAGGGCGCCGGGCTCTCCTTATATTACAGGTTCTGGCGCTTCCCCCTGCCGCTGGGCTTCAGCCAGACCTACAGCTTCAGGGACAGGAACTTCCAGTTCTCCGGCGCCGTAGGCGGCCGGTTTTAATAAAATTATCTGCGGCGGACGGCCCGGGGCTGTTGACAGGCCTCCGTGGCATCATGCTATAATCTATCTACCGGTAGGTAAGTTTTATGAAAAAAGCACCCCCACAGAAATCGACGAAGGGCGACAAGACCCGCAGGCGCATCCTGGAAACCGCATCCGCGATGATGGCCGAAAAAGGCCCGGACGGGGTCTCCATGCGCGATATCTCCGGCCGGTTGAAGATCACTAAGCCGGTGCTCTATTACTATTTCAAGAACAAAGACGAGCTTATAAAATCGGCCTTCCTGGAAGGCACGAAACATTTCGAGGATTTCCACGCCGAGATCTCCAGGCCGGGCCTGACGCTGGAGGCCAGACTGGAACGCATCTTCGCCAGCCACCTGGACTTTATCAAGCGCTACCCGGACATGCCCAAATGCGCGCTGAAGATAATGGCCTCCCCCTCCGCGGGCGTTTTAAGCCAGATGGCCCGCGACCTGAAGCACCGCAACCGTAAAGCTTTGCGGGAAATGCTTATAGCCTCGGCCGCCAAAGAGGGTCTGTCCAAAACCGGGATAGACGGGATACTCCATATGGTCAGCGCGGTTATAGGTTATTTTTTGATAGAAGCCCGGGAAAAGGGAGCTGAAAGCCTCCCCAAAGACCTTCCGTCAAAGCTGGCCGGACTTATCTGCGCCGGCGCCAAACACATGAAAGCGCTTCTCGCAGCGCTCTTTCTGGCTTCTGCCCTGCCTGCCCACGCCGAAACCGGCGCTCTTTCTCTGACCGTGGACGCCGCGGTGCGGACCGCCCTCAAGAACAACGCCACCGTGCGCGTGGCGGAGGACACCCGGCTTATATATAAGGAGAAGGTGGACGAATACTGGGGCTCGGTCTACCCGCAGCTCAGCGCCTCCGGCCAATACACCCGCAACATCGAATCCCCCGCGTTCTTTTTCGGAGGGAACAAGATAAAGTCGGGGCTCAATAATGCCTATGCTGCCTCTCTTGACCTGAACCAGGTCCTGTGGGCCGGGGGCAAGGTGTCCACCGGCATCAGGATGGCGCGGATGTATTCCGGGGCCAGCGATGAGCAGCTCAAGACGGCCCGGTACGGCATATCCCGGGCCGTCAAACAGATGTACTACGCTGTACTGCTGGCAAAAGCCCTGGCCGAAATACAGAAGGAATCCCTGGACCTGGCCAACCAGCACCTGGACACTATAAAAGCCCGGTATAAAGAAGGCATGGCCAGCGACCTGGCCGTGCTCAGGCAGCAGGTGGAGGTCTCCAACACCGAACCGGCCCTCACCAAGGCGAAAAACCTTTACGACGTGGGCCTTACCGACCTGAAGAACCTGCTGGGCCTGGACCCCGAAGCGGAGCTCTCCCTATCGGACGGGTTCGAATGCCCGCCGCAGGGTCCCGGGGATATCACCGGCCATTACAGGGAAGCGCTCACCAGCCGCCCCGAATACCGCAGCATGAAGTACCAGCTGGACCTTTACACGGAGATGATAAGGATAGAGCGGGCCGGGCATTACCCCTACCTCAGCGCCTACGCTTCCCGGCAGTTCCAGGGCCAGAGCGATTCCGGGTTCCCGCGCGCGGCCGGGCAGAGCTGGAGCACCACGGCCGGGCTGCGGCTCTCTTTGCCTCTTTTCTCCGGCGGAGCCGTCGCCTCCAAAGTCGCGCAGGCCGGCATGCAGGCTGGAATAGCCCGCACCAACCTGGCGGAGCTGGAGCGAAAGATCAAGATAGAAGTAAAGAAAGCCTGGCTCGGCATCAGCGAAGCCGCGGAAAGGCTCAAGTCTCAGACGGCCGCGGTGGAGCAGGCCCGCAAGGCGCTGGAAGCCACCGAGGTGCGGTTCAAGAACGGCCTCTCCAGCCAGCTGGAGCTTAACGATACTTCGCTGGCGCTCAACCGGTCACAGACGCTGTACACGCAGGCCAGGCACGATGTCTGCAACGCGGACGCGCAGCTAAAGTGGACCTTGGGGAAATAAGCGGCGAACAACCTTGTACGGAAAATCTATGAAAAAAATAAACTCCGGAATATTCATCTTAACCCTCATGGCGGCAGCGGCGGCGCTGACCCAGGGCTGCAAGAACAAAGAAGCCGAAGCTCTAGACAGCCTCGAAAAGGACCGCTTCCTGGTGAAGACCGAACAGGCTCAAACCCGCCGCCTGGAGGAATACATACTGCTCTCCGGCTCGGTCAAAGCCATGGAGGAAGCCACCCTCTACCCGCGCACCTCCGGCAAGCTGCTGCGCAATCTGCTCAAAGAAGGGGACAAGGTGGGCAAGGACCAGGCCGTAGCACTTATAGAACGCGACGAGCCCGGCGTGGTCTATGAGCCGGCCCCCGTCCCCTCCACCCTGACCGGCGTGATAGGCCGCGTCTACCAGGACACCGGCGCCAACGTCACCCCGCAAACCCCTATAGCCCTGGTGGTGAACCAGGGCCAGGTGCGCGTGGCGGTGGACGTGCCCGAACAGTATGTCGGCAAGGTTTTCCTGGACCAGCGCGCGGTCATCAAGGTGGACGCCTTCCCGGACCACCGCTTCAGCGGCAAGGTCTACCGCGTCAGCCCCGTGGTGGACTCCCGTTCCCGCAATACCCTGGTGGAAGTGCTGGTGGATAACGCCGACGGGCGGCTGAAGTCCGGCATGTTCGCCGAGGCGCGCCTGATTGTGGCCTCCCGCGGCGCGGCGCTCTCCGTGCCTGCCGGCGCGGTGGTCGGCCAGGACGGCAGGGACTTCGTCTTCGTGCCCGCCGCGGGGAACCTCGCGGCGCGGGTGCCGGTGAAGACCGGAATAAAGACCAGCGAATTCATTCAGATCTCAGGAGTCAGGGAAAACGCCGACGTGATCACTTTCGGCCTGTACGGATTAAAAGACGGGAGCAAAATAAAAGTACAGAACTAAGAAACTACTTCACCGCTGAGGCGCAGAGCTCGCAGAGGAAAACGCAGAGAGCAGACTGTATATAAAATATCTTCCGGGAAATTTTTCACAGATTGCCGGATAACTGTTTCTAAAAATTTCCGTTCTCCGCCTAACTCTGCGAACTCCGCGCCTCTGCGGTGAATTTCGGTTGCAGCAATCCAGGTTCCGATTATGAAAATCACCGAAATCGCCATACAAAAACCCATTTTCACCACGATGATGATCGCCACGATAGTGGTGCTGGGCGCCTTTGCCTACTTCCGCCTGGGAATAGACTTTATGCCCAACGTGGAATTCCCCTTCGTGATGGTGCAGACCACGCTGCGCGGGGCGGGTCCCGAGGAGATAGAATCCTCCGTGACCAAGCCCCTGGAGGAAGCCATCAACACCATCTCCGGCATCGAGGACGTCACCTCCACCAGTTACGAGGGCCTGTCCCTGGTGATGATCAAGTTCGTGCTCGAGAAGAACGGCGACATAGCCGCGCAGGAGGTGCGCGACAAGGTGAACTCCGTGATGAGCCAGCTGCCGCAGGGCACCAACCCGCCGGTGATCGGCAAGTTCGACATCGGCGCCAGCGCCGTGCTCAACGTGGTGGTCTCCGGCAACCGCGACCTTATCGACCTGACGCAGATCGCCAGGAAAAAGATCAAGGAGAACATCGAGACGGTCAGCGGCGTCGGCGCCATCGATATAGTGGGCGGCCGCGAACGCGAGATACACTTAGTGGTCAACCCGCTCAAACTCTCGGCCATGAACCTGTCCATAAAGCAGGTCAAGGACGCCATAACCCAACAGAACATAGAGATCCCCGGCGGCAAGGTGGAGCAGAAGGAGAAGGAATTCGTGCTGCGCACCATGGGCCGCATACAGAACGTAAGGGATTTCAACGATATAGTGATAACCACCATAAACGGCGCCCCCGTGCGCGTCTCCGACATCGGCCGTGTGGAGGACACCGGGGCCCGCATGACCACGGCCTCTTATTATAACGGGCGTCCCTCGGTAACGCTGGTGGTGAAGAAGCAGTCCGGCACCAATACGGTCGCAGTGGTTAAGAACATAAAGGCGCGCATCACCGAGCTTAAGGGGTCCCTGCCGCCCGGTATAGAGACCACTATAATCGGCGACCAATCGATATTCATCAAGGACTCGGTCAACACGGTGACCGAGCACCTGGTGCTGGGTGCGGTATTCGCCGCGCTGATGGTGCTGCTGTTCATAGGCGACTTCCGCTCCACTATCATTTCCTCGCTGGCCATCCCCACCTCTCTCATCGGCACCCTCATCTTCATGCAGATAGCCGGTTTCACTATAAACACCATGACCATGCTGGGACTGACCATAGCCGTAGGCATAGTCGTGGACGACGCCATAGTCATGCTGGAGAACATCTACCGCCACATGGAGGAGCATAAGATGAGCCCGCTGAAAGCGGCACTGGACGGCTCGCGCGAGATAGACTTCGCCGTGGTGGCCATGTCGGCGGCGCTGCTGGTCATCTTTGTGCCGCTGGCTTACATGGGCGGCATTATAGGCCGCTTCCTGAAGAGCTACGGCCTCACCATAGCCTTCGCCGTGGCCATCAGCGTCTTCGTAGCGCTGACGCTCACGCCCATGCTCTGCTCGCTGTTCCTTAAGGTCAACCCGCGCGGCAAGACCGGCCTGCAGAAGTTCACCGACCGTGTAAACGAGTTCCTGGCCGGCTATTACATAAAGATGCTCGAGTGGTCCCTGGCCCGCCGCAGGCAGATGGTCATCTACGCCGTACTCATTATGGTCTCAATGGTTCCGCTGTTCTACTTCCTCGGCAAAGACTTCATGCCCGCCGACGACACCGGCCAGTACCAGATAAATATCACCGCGCCGGAAGGCACCAGCCTCTCCATGATGAAGCAGGTCTTCGCGCAGGTGGAAACCGAGACGCGCCAGCTCCCCCACGTGAGGAATATCCTCTCCTCCATCGGCACCGGCACCGGCGGCCACTTCGGAGGGTCGGCCCCCAACGAAGGCTATGTGCTGGTGGAACTGGACGACCTGAAGGACCGCGACATCCCCCTGAATGAGCTGGTACTGGCCTCGCGTGAAATGATGAGCAAATACAAGGGCCTGCGCGTCTCAGTAGCGGCGGCAGGCGGCTTCGGCGGCGGGGACTCCGAACTGATGTTCAATATCTCCGGACCGGACCTGCGCAAGCTGGAGGAATATTCCGCCGCCGTGGCCGATAAGCTGCGCACGGTAAAGGGCGCGGTGGATGTGGATACAACCTTTTCCTACGCTAAACCTGAGTACAGAGTGGAGATAGACCGCAAACGCGCCCACGACCTGGGCGTGAAGGTGGAGAATATAGCCACCTCCCTGCGCACCCTGGTGGGCGGAGAGGAAGATATCACCAAATTCAAGGACGGCGACGAGCTCTACCAGGTGCGCCTGCGTGCCGAAGAAGCTTTCCGCAACCGCAAGGAGGCCGTAGAGGCGCTGATGGTGCCGGCCTCGGACGGGCGCGTGACGCGCCTTGACAACGTAGCGCGGGTGGTGGAGGGCGTCGGTCCCACGCAGATAGCGCGCTATAACAGGCAGCGCAATGTGCAGGTGAAAGCCAACGTGGACGGCATACCGGTCAATAGACTGATAGCGGAGGCGAACAAGGCTTTTAAAGAACTAAAAACCCCTCCGGAATACAAGGCCGGAGTGACCGGCAGAGCAAAAGAGCTCGGGAACATGCTCAAGGAGTTCGGGATAGCCTTCGTGCTGGCCTTTATCTTCATCTATATCGTGCTGGCCAGCCAGTTCGAAAGCTTCGTCTACCCGGTCTCCATCATGATAGTGCTGCCGCTGACCATACCATTCGCTATCATTTCGCTGTTCCTGACCGGCCAGAACCTGACGCTCTTCGCCATCATGGGTATGTTCATGCTCTTCGGCATCGTAACGAAGAACTCCATCCTGCAGGTGGACTACACCAATACCCTGCGGGCCAAAGGCCTGCCGCGGCACCAGGCCATAATAGAGGCCAACAAGACCCGGCTGCGCCCGATACTGATGACCACGCTGACGCTGATAGCGGGCATGATACCGACGGCGCTGGGCACCGGGGCGGGCTCGGGCACGCGCCGCACCATGGCCATGGTCATCATAGGCGGCCAGGCGCTGTCGCTGTTGATCACGCTTTTAATGACCCCCGTGACCTACTCGCTCTTCGACGACCTGGAGCTCTGGTTCCGGAAGAAATATATGGGCAAAGCCGAGGCATAACCGGCTAGCCTGAAGTTCCCCCGCTAGTGTAGTGTCCCGCAAATATCTTTACATTTGACTGACCGATTTTGGGCTACACCGAAGTGGCATGAAGCGAC
>PEXO01000353.1 GCA_002779045.1 Elusimicrobia bacterium CG08_land_8_20_14_0_20_59_10
TTCTGCAAGCAGATGGAAAAACGCATCAAGAAAAAATACGCCCGCGAAAAGGAAATGCTCAAGAACTCCGGCGAACTGCCCGTCACCGTCAATAAAGTGGTGAAGGTGTATATCGCGCTGAAGCGCCGCCTGCAGGTGGGCGACAAGCTTTCCGGCCGCCACGGCAACAAGGGCGTTGTGGCGCGCATCCTGCCGCGCGAGGATATGCCCTACCTCCCCGACGGTACGCCGGTGGACGTGGTGCTCTCGCCGCTGGGCGTGCCCTCGCGCATGAACATCGGCCAGATCCTGGAGACCATGCTGGGCTGGGCCGGCAAGCAGTTGAACACGCAGATGATCTGCCCCGTGTTCGACAGCGCCGCCGAGGACAACAAGGATTATTGGACTTACTGGTCAAAAAAACACGGCAAGAAGCGCGGGGAAATCGGCATCGAGCATGTGCTCGCCGACCTGGAAAAGAACCCCTCAGCGGAAAAGCCTGGGGTTATACAGATGGTGCAGCTTGCCAAGGACCACCTGAAAGCCCAGGGCGTTCCCGGGAAATTCCTGCCGGACGACTACTGCCGCATAAAGCTGTATGACGGCCGCACCGGCGAGGCTTTCCACGAGAAGGTGACCATCGGCTACCTGTATATACTGAAACTGATCCACTTGGTGGAAGACAAGGTGCATGCGCGGTCCACGGGACCATATTCCCTGATCACGCGCCAGCCTCTGGGCGGCAAGGCCCTTTTCGGCGGCCAGCGCTTCGGCGAAATGGAAGTGTGGGCTCTGGAAGGCTACGGCGCCGCCTATACGCTGCAGGAGATGCTGACCGTGAAGTCCGACGACTTCACCGGCCGCACCAAGATGTACGAGGCCATCATAAAAGGTGATTTCCCGCCGCAGTCCGGTATGCCGGAATCCTTCAAGGTGCTCGTGAAGGAACTGCAGGCGCTGTCGCTGGAGGTGGACCTGTTCACCTCGGCCCCCGGCGCTGACAAGGGCGAGAAACCCGAGAAGGCCGAGAAAACCGAAAGGGCCGGGAAAACCGAGGAAGCCAAGCCCGCGCCCAAAAAGAAGGCCGCAGCCAAGGCCGAGAAATAATCAGGGGATCGGTGATCGAAGAGCGGATGGACGCAACGGCCGGAGAATAAGCCCCGGCCCTGGCAGAGGAAGAACGAAACCGGGGTGGAGCGCAGCGGCACAATTCCACCGTGGTTAAGGAAACAACTATGGACATGATGTCTGAAGTCAGGAACTTATTCAACACCGGGAAGACGCGCAAGAAAGCCAAAGAACTCAACTACCTCAACTTCGATGCCATAAAGATCGGGATAGCCAGCCCGGCCAAGATCCGCGCCTGGTCCTTCGGCGAGGTGAAAAAGCCCGAGACCATAAATTACCGCACGCTCAAGCCCGAGCGCGACGGCCTGCTTTGTGAAAGGATCTTCGGGCCCTCCAAGGACTACGAGTGCGCCTGCGGTAAGTACCGCTGGGTGAAGTTCAAAGGCGTGGTCTGCGACCGCTGCGGCGTGGAAGTGACCGAGGCCAAGGTGCGCCGCGAGCGCATGGGCCATATAGAGCTGGCCTGCCCCGTGGCCCATATCTGGTTCCTCAGGAAGAGCCCGTCCCGTATAGGCATCATTTTAGACATGCGCCCCACCGACCTTGAAAAGGTGGTGTACTACGCCGCTTACGTAGTGCTGGAAGACACCAAGGATCCCGTGACCGGCCGCATTGAGTACAAGCGCGGCGAGGTCTTCACGGAGACCCAGCTGAGCGAAGTGAAGAAAAAATACTCCAGGATAAAAGTGGGCATAGGCGCCAACGCCATCCGCGAACTGCTGGAGAACATCGATATTAAAGTGGAGATGGCCCGCATTGGGAAGGAGATCCTCGCCATTAAGAACGACGCGGACCGCGCCAAAGCCATAAAGCGCATGAAGATAATGGAGGGGTTCCTGGCCAGCGGCAATCATCCAGAGTGGATGATAATGACCGTGCTGCCGGTGCTGCCGCCGGACCTGCGCCCGCTGGTGCCGCTGGAAGGCGGACGTTTCGCCACCTCGGACCTTAACGACCTTTACCGCAGAATTATCAACCGCAATAATCGCCTGAAGCACATCGAGGCGCTGCGCGCCCCGCAGGTGATGATCTACAACGAGAAACGCCTGCTGCAGGAGGCCGTGGATGCCCTTATAGAGAACGGCGCGCGCGGCAAGGTGGTGCTGGGCGCGGCCAATCGCCCGCTCAAGTCCATCTCCGACATCTTAAAAGGAAAGCAGGGCCGCTTCCGCCAGAACCTGCTGGGCAAGCGCGTGGATTATTCCGGCCGCTCCGTCATAGTGGTAGGTCCCAACCTGAAGCTGAACCAGTGCGGGCTGCCCAAGGAAATGGCGCTTGAACTATTCAAACCCTTCGTGCTGGCCGAACTGATAAAGAAGGAAAATATCACTCTTAAGGTGGCCAAGAAAAAGCTTGAGCACGCCGACAACGAGATCTGGGATATCCTGGAGCGCGTCACCAGGAAGCACCCCGTGATGCTCAACCGCGCCCCCACACTGCACCGCCTGGGCATCCAGGCCTTCGAACCCGTGCTCATAGAGGGTCTGGCCATACAGCTGCATCCGCTGACCTGCGCGGCGTTCAACGCCGACTTCGACGGCGACCAGATGGCCGTGCACGTTCCTATAAGCCAGGAAGCGCAGATGGAAGCGCGCATGCTGATGATGGCTACCAACAATATTCTTTCCCCGGCTTCCGGCCGTCCGATGGCCAACCCGTCGCACGACATGGTGCTCGGCATAAACTACCTGACCAAGGTTAAGGACGGCGAGCGCGGAGAGGGAAAGTTCTTCAACGACAAAGATGAGGCCCAGACGGCGCACCAGCACGGCGTAATTGACCTGCACGCCAAGATAAAGGTGCGCGGCACCAACGATACCACGCAGGCGTCGCCCGACTTCGACCCGGAAACCAAGGCCTGGAAGAAACCCGTGGACTGGAAGGATTATATCACCGTCGGCCGCCTGATCTTCCTGGATATACTTCCTGAGAACGTGGACCGCAAAAGGTACAACAAAGCGATAGGCAAGAAGGACCTCTCCAACCTGGTGGATGAATGCTACAAGAACCCTGAAGTGGGGCATCACGCTACGGTCACGCTGCTCGACAGCATGATGAACCTGGGCTTTCACTTCTGCACGCTGTCAGGCATTACCATTTCCATAGCCGACATGAGCGTGCCCGAAAAGAAGGCCGACCTGATACTCAGCGCGCAGAAACAGGTGCGCGCTATAGGGGGCCAGGCCAAGGACGGCGTAATAACCGAGAACGAGCGCTACAACAAGATTATAGACGTCTGGACGCATGTCAGCGACAACGTGGCCGACATGATGTTCAAGGAGATGCAGAAGCGCGAGAACCAGAAATACGACCACAAAGAGCCGCGCTTCAACGCCATCTTCATGATGGCCGACTCGGGCGCCCGCGGTTCCCGTCAGCAGGTTAAGCAGCTGGCCGGTATGCGCGGCCTTATGGCCAAGCCGCAGAAGAAGCTGACCGGAGGTGTGGGAGAGATCATCGAGAACCCCATTCTCTCCAACTTCCGCGAAGGCCTGACCGTGCTGGAGTATTTTATCTCCACTCACGGCGGACGTAAAGGTCTTTCCGACACCGCGCTGAAGACCGCCGACGCCGGCTACCTTACCCGTCGCCTGGTGGATGTGGGGCACAACGTGGTGATAACCAGCCCCGACTGCGGTACCGAGAACGGTGTGGAGATGATGGCGCTGGTCAGCGGCGATGAGGTCATCGAACCCCTTATAGACCGCATAACCGGCCGCACGGCCCTGGAGGACGTGAAGTACAACGACGCCGAGGGCAAAACGAAGACGATAGTGAAAGCCGGCGAACTGATAAGCCCCCAGGCCGCCCGCGAGATGGATAAGGCCAAGATAGAATCCGTACCGGTGCGTTCTGTGCTCACCTGCGAGGCCAATATCGGCATCTGCGCCAAGTGCTACGGCCAGAACCTGGCCACCGGCTACATAGTGGAGCCCGGTGAAGCCGTGGGCATCATAGCCGCGCAGTCGATAGGCGAACCCGGCACGCAGCTGACCCTGCGGACTTTCCACATTGGCGGTACCGCTTCCCGCGTGCTGGAGAAGTCGGAGGCCAAGGCCAAGGCGGAAGGAAAACTTTCGTTCAAGGACGTGCGCACCGTGAAGAACCGCGAAGGCCACGACATTGTAGTGTCCCGCGGCGCGATAATAACCGTGAAGTACGCGGATGCCAAGAAATTCCCCATCGACGAGCTCAAGCTCAGTTACGGCGCGCGCATACACTTAGGCGACAAGGCCTCAGTGAAGGCGGGCGTACTGATAGCCGAGTGGGACCCGCATACCGTGCCGATAATAACCGAGTACGATGGAAAGGCCAGGTACCTGGACATCAAGGAAGGTGTTACGCTGCACGAGGAGCGTAACAAGGTGACCGGCCTTATCGAGCGCAAAATCATAGAGCACCGCGGCGCCAAGCGCAATCCGCGCCTGGTAGTGGAGAGCGGCAGCCGCATGGCCGGCACCTATACCCTGCCTACCGACACCATCATCATAGTGGAGCAGGGCGAAGAGGTGAAGAAGGGCGACACTATTGCCAAGATACACCGCGATACCTCCAAGACCAAGGACATCACGGGCGGCCTGCCGCGCGTGGCCGAGCTCTTCGAGGTGCGCAGGCCCAAGAACGCCGCCATCATCACCAAGATAGAGGGCCTTGTAAGCATGGGTACCACCCCCAAGGGGCTGGTGGAGGTCTCGGTCAAGAACGAGGAGACCGGGCAGGTGGAAGCCTACCCGATACCTTACGGCAAACACCTGGTGGTCTACGAAGGCGACCGCGTGGCCGTGGGCGAAGCCCTCACCGAAGGCTCCGTGGACATGCACGACCTGCTGGCCGTGAAAGGCATTAAGGAAGTGCAGAACTACATAGTGGACGCCATACAGGAGGTTTACAGGCTGCAGGGCGTTAACATCAACGACAAGTACATAGAGATAGTGGTGCGGCAGATGCTCTCCAATGTGAAAGTAACCGAACCCGGCGACACCACGCTGCTGAAGGGAGAAATAGTCAACAAGACGGCCTTCAGGGCGGAGAACGAGCATACGTCCAAGACCGGGCATGAGCCGGCCCAGGGCGAGCCCGTGCTGCTGGGAATTTCCAAGGCTTCGTTGGCCTCGGAATCGTTCATCTCGGCGGCCAGCTTCCAGGAAACCACCCGGGTGCTGACGGACGCTGCTACCACCAGCAAAGTGGATTATTTAAAAGGCCTCAAGGAAAATGTTATAATAGGACATCTGGTGCCTGCTGGTAGCGGTTTTGCCACGCGCAAGCTTGCAGAAGAAGCCCTTGAGGAAGCAAAATAAGGAGGAGTTGTTTTAGCGGACCTTACAGCGAACGGCGAATAAAGGTAAGGAGTTCCGGCAGCCTGCGGGCGGCCGCTCCGGCCTGGTATCTCGCTTTTTCGCGGTCCGCTTCGCTTGAAGTCAATTATGTCTACAATAAACCAGCTTATCAGGCACGGCCGCGTTAAGGAACGCCAGTTCAGCAAGGCTCCGGCCCTCAATTCCTGCCCGCAGCGCCGCGGCGTCTGCACCAGGGTGTATACCACCACCCCCAAGAAACCCAACTCCGCGCTGCGCAAGGTCGCCCGCGTGAAACTGACCTCCAAGCAGGAAGTCACCGCCTATATACCGGGCGTAGGACACAATCTCCAGGAACACTCCATAGTAATGGTGTGCGGAGGCCGTGTGAAAGACCTGCCCGGCGTGCGTTACCATATTATCCGCGGCGCGCTGGACGCGTCCGGCGTGGAAGGCCGCATGCAGAGCCGGTCTTGTTACGGCACGAAGCGCCCGAAGGGCCCGAAGACCCCGGGGAAGAAATAAGAATAAGAATCGGGGATCGGGGATCCTGGAATTCCTTAATACCGCGCCGACCGTTAAAAAAAAGAAAGGACTGGAATAACATATGCCAAGAAAAGGTTTAAGACCGCGTGACAGAAGGGAGGCCCCCGCCCCGGATTTCAAGTTCAATTCCGTGCTGGTATCGCGTTTCGTCAACAGGCTGAATTTCCAGGGCAAGAAGACGGTCGCCGAGACCATAATCTACGCCGCCATGGAGATAATTGCCGAGAAGACCAAAGAGGATCCTTTGGCAGTATTCACCAAGGCCATTGAGAACGTCCGCCCGATACTGGAAGTAAAGGCCCGCCGCGTAGGCGGCGCCAACTACCAGGTGCCCATAGAGGTCCGCCCCGCCCGCAGTTCAACGCTGGCGATGCGCTGGATACTGGGCGCCTCGCGCGACCGCAAGGGCCGCCCGATGGCCGAACAGCTGGCCGAAGAGATACTGCTCGCCTATAAAAAGGAAGGCGCGGCTTTTAAGAAGCGCGAAGATACGCACAGGATGGCCGAGGCCAACCGGGCGTTCGCGCATTACAGGTGGTAAAGCGCTGACGCGCATTACCGCTGGGCGGCTAGGCAGGGCTGGATAGCCAGAGTTTTAAAAAAGCCGCCTAGCTGGCCAGCAGACCGGCCGTCCAGCATACATCAGAGTTTAAGGAAATTATGGCAGACTTCGACCTCACTAAAGTTCGCAACACCGGCATCATCGCCCACATCGACGCGGGCAAGACCACCACCACCGAGCGTATACTTTATTATACCGGCAAGTCCCATAAGATCGGCGAGGTGCACGACGGCAATACCACCACCGACTGGATGCCCCAGGAGCGCGAACGCGGCATAACCATCACCGCCGCCGCCATCAGTACCACGTGGGACGGCTACATTATCAATATTATCGACACCCCCGGACACGTGGACTTCACTGCCGAGGTGGAGCGCAGCCTGCGCGTGCTGGACGGCGCGGTCACCGTGTTCGACGGTGTGCAGGGCGTGGAGCCACAGTCGGAGACCGTCTGGCGCCAGGCCGATCGCTATCATGTGCCGCGCGTGGCCTATATTAACAAGATGGACCGCATAGGCGCCGATTTCTACATGTCCGCCGAGTCCATAGTGGAGAAGCTGGGAGCGAACGCCGCTCCCATACAGCTGCCCATCGGTGTGACCGAAACTTTCAAAGGCCTTGTCGATCTTGTGAAGATGAAGGCCCTGATCTGGATAGGCGACGACCTGGGCGCGCATTTCAACGAAGTGGATATCCCGGAGGATATGAAGGAGCTCTCCGCCAAGTACCGCAACAATCTTATAGAGAAGCTGTCCGATTTCGACGATAAGATAATGGAGAAGTTCCTGGCCGGCGACACCGACTTCACCATCCCGGAGCTTAAGGCCGCCATACGCCGCGGGACGCTGGCCAACAAGTTCTTCCCAGTGATGTGCGGCTCGTCCTACAAGAACAAGGGTGTGCAGCCCATGCTGGACGCCATTATAGACTACCTGCCCGGCCCGCTGGACGTGCCCGCCATAAAAGGCACCGACGGCAACACCGGCGAGGAAGTGGAGCGCAAGGCCAGCGCTAAAGAGCCTTTCTGCGCGCTGCTCTTCAAGATTCAGCCCGACCCTTTCGTGGGTAAACTGACGTTCTTCCGCGTGTATTCCGGTACCCTTAAGCCCGGCGACACCGTGTACTTCGGCCGCAAGAAGACGCGGGAGCGCATTGGCCGGATACTGCGGATGCACGCAGACAAGCGCCAGGAGATCAAAGAGATCTCTGCCGGCGACATCGCGGCCACAGTGGCCATAAAGAGCGCCACCGTGGGCGAGACCATCTGCGATCCCGAACATCCTATCATCCTGGAAGGCATGAACTTCCCCGAGCCGGTCATCCAGATCTCCATCGAGCCGAAGTCCCAGGAGGACGAGCAGAAGATGGGCCTGGCCATGGGCCGCCTGGCCGAGGAAGACCAGACTTTCCGCATAAAGACCGATGAAGAGACCGGCCAGACCATCATTTCCGGCATGGGTGAACTCCACCTGGACATCATTGTGGACCGCCTTAAGCGCGAGTTCAACGTGCAGGCCAACGTGGGCCGGCCGCAGGTGGCTTTCCGCGAATCCATAAAGAAAGCGTTGGAGCAGGAAGGCAAGTTCATCCGCCAGTCCGGCGGCCACGGCCAGTACGGCCACGTGTGGCTTAAAGTTGAACCGCAGGAAATTAACAAGGGCTTTGAATTCGTCGACGCTATCAAGGGCGGACGTATTCCCAAGGAATTCATCCCCGCTGTGGAAAAAGGCGTGCGGGAATCGCTGGATACCGGCGTTTTGGCCGGCTTCCCCGTGGTGGACGTTAAGGTGACGCTGTTCGACGGGTCCTTCCACGATGTTGACTCTTCCGAAATGGCTTTCAAGATAGCCGGCGCTATGGCTTTCAAGGAAGCCTGCCGCAAAGCCGGCGCGTACCTGCTTGAGCCCATCATGAAGATAGATGTGACTACGCCCGAGGCGAATATGGGCGACATTATAGGCGACCTGAGTTCCCGGCGCGCCAAAATAAATCAAATGGACAACCGCGGCAACGCCCGCTCGGTGAAGGGCACCGTGCCGTTGTCCGAAATGTTCGGTTACGCTACCGCGGTGCGGTCCATCTCTCAGGGCCGGGCCTCCTTCACCATGGAGCCCAGCCACTACGAAGAGGTGCCCGGCAATATCTCCAAGACGGTGGTGGAGAAGCGCACCCAGGCCGCCGCCGAGGCGAAGTAAAGAAGATTTGCCTGCCGGCGGCCGTCTGATGGCCATAGGCCCTGATACGGCACCTACACAGGTAATGGCAAACCGGCGGGTATAAAGCCAGCAAGCTTAAGGAGCAAAACATGGGAAAAGAAAAATTCGACCGCAGCAAGCCCCACGTCAACGTCGGTACCATCGGCCACGTCGACCACGGCAAATCCACTCTGACCACGGCGCTGGTGAAGGTCCAGTCCGAAAAGGGCCTGGCTAACCTGAGGTCCTACGCGGAGATCACGAAGGGCGGCACGGTCCGCGACGATTCGAAGACGGTGACCATCGCCGTTTCCCACGTGGAGTACTCTACGGACAAGCGCCATTACGCGCACATCGACTGCCCCGGCCACGCCGACTACGTGAAGAACATGATCACGGGCGCCGCCCAGATGGACGGAGCTATCCTGGTTGTGAGCGCCGCCGACGGCCCCATGCCCCAGACCAAGGAGCACGTGCTCCTGGCGCGGCAGGTGAACGTGCCGCACCTCGTAGTGTTCCTTAACAAGTGCGACCTGGTGGACGACGCCGAACTGCTGGACCTCGTCGAAGTAGAGGTCCGTGACCTGCTAAAGAAATATGAATTCGACGGCGATAAGATCCCGGTCATCCGCGGTTCCTCCATGAAAGCCATGGAAGGCGACCAGAGCGAGATGGGCGTGCCGTCGATAGTTAAGCTGCTGGAAGCGCTGGACACCGCCATCCCGGAGCCCAAACGCGACATTGAAAAGCCGTTCCTGATGGCCGTCGAGGACGTGTTCTCCATCACCGGCCGCGGCACCGTGGCCACCGGCCGCATTGAGCGCGGTATCGTTAAAGTGGGCGACCCGCTGGAGATTGTGGGTCTGCGGGACACGCAGGCCTCCGTGGCCACCAGCATAGAAATGTTCCGCAAGCTGCTGGACCAGGGCCAGGCCGGAGATAACGTCGGCATCCTGCTGCGCGGCATAGATAAGGATAATGTCGAGCGCGGCCAGGTGCTGGCGGCTCCCAAGAGCTGCACGCCCCACAAGAAGTTCAAGGGCGAGGTCTACATCCTGACGAAGGAAGAGGGCGGCCGCCACACGCCGTTCTTCAAGGGCTACAAGCCGCAGTTCTACTTCCGGACGACGGACGTGACCGGCGGCGTTGAGCTGAAGCCCGGCGTGGAGATGATCATGCCCGGAGACCACGCCGAGATGACCGTGGAGCTGATATCCGCTATCGCCATGGAAAAGGGTCTGCGCTTCGCCATCCGCGAAGGCGGCCACACCGTGGGATCGGGCGTTGT
>PEXO01000209.1 GCA_002779045.1 Elusimicrobia bacterium CG08_land_8_20_14_0_20_59_10
GGTGGAATCTTATCCCTACGGCTCGAGCCTGGTGCCTATAAAGCCCGTTTATATGACCGTGACCGGCACGGATGTTTCTCCCAAGTCCGCGGAAAAGAACACTTCCAATATCCCGATGCTCACGCTCAGCCTGAAAACCCTGCAGGACTATGTCAACGTGGGCCAGATAAATCTTTCTCAGGCCGGCACCATAAGCAGCGGCACCATAGGGCTCGGCGACGGCGATTTTACAGAGATTTCACTGTGGAAAGACTCCGACGGCGACCAGGCTTTCTCTCCCCTGGTGGATGTGAAGATAGGGCAGTCCACTCATTCCGCCGCCACGCCTTTCGAGAACGGGGTTCCCATTTCCATACTGGAAGACGGACTGCCTTATATAACGGTCACCACCACGCCGGTCATTATTCATGTGGTAGCCGGCACCGGGGAGACGGATTTGTCCGGCAAGGATATCCTGGGCCATTATGTCGGGATAAGCCTCGGCGCTTTCTCGGAGATAAGAGGTCCCAACGGTCTGGCCCTGGCCGCGGGCCAGTATTTTTACGATTCCTATCCCATAGAGACCAGGCAGGTCCTGATAGCCCCGGCCGTCATCCCTCTCACGCCGGTTTACAAGAACGTGATACTGGCCGACAACGGCTATCCCGCCTACGCGCTCATGGATTCTTCCGGCAACGTCGTTTACGGCGCCAATAATTTCCCGATAGTGGACGAGAGCAGGTGGATATACGGCTCTCCCTACACTTCCTGCGGCGCGGCCGAGCCGCTTATCGACGTGAACGGCGACGGTAAGCCGGATAACTTCGACTTTTTCGGCATGGGCAAATGCCTGAATATCAGCATGAATAATTCCAACTTCCCCTCCTTCGACGTGGACGGGGACAGGTTTATAGATTTCGACGTCAATCTGGATTACCAGGTAGACAGGACCCTGGACGACGGCAGCGGCAAGCCCCTCTATTTTATAGGCGACAAATACCAGAACACCCAGCTCCTGCTTCCCGTTTCCGATATGGGCGCCGTGCCCTCCGTGTGGTCGTATAACACCACCGAACTCGCGGCCAGGTGGAATCCCGCCAGCGGCAACGTGGTCGGCTACGAGATCACGCTGGGGGACAATTATTCCAACGTTACCGGCGTCAAAGGGGTGTGGCAGCCCGTGGGCGCCGATTTGTACGGTTCGGTGAGGAACGTGGCGCTTTCTCCCGGCCATATAACCGTACTTACCAGCAGGATAACGGTGGACTCTTCCAGTTTTACGGTCAAAAGCACCGAGGGCTTCGCGGAAGAAGGCGTTCTTTACGTCGGCAATGAGATAATGCTGGTCTCGAAAAGGGACTCCGTGACCTTCAACATAGTGGAGAGGGGGGTGCAGGGTTCCGCGAAAGGGCCGCATACCTCCTGGGGGGAACCCGTTTCCGACAGGGCCTACGTGCTGTCGGTCAGGGGCGTCACTTCCGACGGGGTTTATGTGCCCAGCGACAGCGGCGTGCCGGTGCTCATTTACAGGATAGATACCAGCAAGCCGACGTCCCCCGGAGCGCCGGAGCCTCAGGTCTCGGCGGGCTCGCCCGCGGGCAGCGCCTACACCCTGAAGTGGAGCCAGTCCGGCGATCCGGATTCCAGCCTGATGTCCTACCAGGTACAGGAAAGGGACGGTATAAACCCGGTCTGGAAAACCATAGCCGCCATACCCGCTTTCAAGACCGGCGGCGCGGTTAACAATGTCTATACCGTGGGGGACATCAACACTCCGGGAGAAACGCCCAGGGCCGCCTCTCACTACTACACCTACAGGGTAAGGTCCTGGAACTTCGCCGGGCTCGCTTCGGACTGGTCGGAGGTTTCCACCCCGGCCGGCACCACTATAGGCGAACAGCTTATAGAAAAAGTTTCAAGTTTTCCGAACCCGGTGGACCTGAGAAAGGGCGGAACGCAGGGCAAGGTCACCATAACCTATGAGCTTAACGACAATGCCGAGGTCACCATAAGCATCTATGACCTGCTGGGTTATCTGGTAAGGGAATTTAAATTCTCCAACGGGTCCAAAGGCGGCAAGCTGGGCTCCAATTTCGTGGAATGGAACGGCAAGAACGAGCTCGGGGGCATCGTTTCCAAGGGCGGGTATATAGTCAGGGTAAAGGCTTCCAGTCCCAAGGGCAGCAAGACCATAATGAGAAAGATAGGGGTGATACATTAGCGGCGCGGCGCGCCGCTAATGTAGTTGCAAGTCTCAGGTTGCAGGTTTCGGGAAA
>PEXO01000197.1 GCA_002779045.1 Elusimicrobia bacterium CG08_land_8_20_14_0_20_59_10
CTGGTCACTGGTCCCCGGTCCCCGGCCACTGGTCCCCGGTCCCCGGCCACCGGTTTAAGCTCGCCGGCGCCGTAGATGCGCAGGTATTCCTTCCAGATCCCCTCGCAGTTGCCGTAAAGCGCGCAGCCCCGGCATTTAGGCGGCTTCGCGCGGGCCAGCTCCGCGCGGCCCTTTATGTAGTCCATGTTCACATAATCCGGGGCCACATGCTGCACATTGCTGTATACCAGCCGCTCCCTGGCTTCGCTCACCTGCAGCGGATAATAGTCCGAAAAATAGCATAGCGGCACATAACGCGCGGACCAGTTGCACGAGGCCAGCGGGTTCTTTACCCCGGCCAGGCGCGGGGCGGCGATCTCAAGACAGGCGCGCATATACGGCGCGCACTGCGAAATACGCGGCATCAGCTCCTTAAAATTCTTCTTCACCCCGCCATAGGTGGGGTCGGCATAAATGAATTCCGCGTTAAAGAGCCCCAGGCCGGCTATAAATTTCCCCGTTTCCGGCAGGCAGCGGTAATTAAGCCGCGTCACGGCCGTATTGGTGGCTATTATTCCCTTGAAGCTCTTCCTGATATTTTCCATACCCTTCAGCAGCTGGCGGAAGCTGCCCTTCACCCGGGTAAGCCCGTCATGCACGGCCGCGTCCGGCCCGTGGATGGAAAAAATTATCTCGCTGAGTCCGCTGTCCACCGCGGCCGCGGCGAAACCCGGGTACGAGAACAGCCGGCCGTTGGTGGCTACGGCCACCCGTTTAAACCCGGCCGCGCGCGCGTAGCGGACCAGCCCGCAGAAGTCCGGGGTAATCGTGTTCTCGCCACCCGCGAATTCCAGGTAGTCGCAGCCGCGGGCCGCCGCCGCCTTTATCTCCAGGCGGAGTTCGAAGGGGCTGCGGGGTTTGATCTCCCTTTTGTCGTAATTAATACAAAAAACACAGCGGTTATTGCACTGGTAACCAGGGACAAGCACCACTTTTTTGAACGATACGGATTTTTGCATCGGCAGAACGGGGAACTAAGGATTCACGGCAACCGGCGGCGTGGTGGAAACAGGGACTGCGGTGGAAACAGGGGGCGTTTTAAGCTTCTCTGCCAGGCTGATAGCGGCCTTTATATTATTCTTCACATCGGGAACATTCGTTTTCCACATAAGATCGTTCAAGACGCGCAGGGCTTTGTCATAGTCACCCGAACGGGTGTGGATGTCGCCTATTAAGATCCCGAGCGGGACCGCGTCCTTAGGAAGCTTCTTCATCCCTTCCTCCAGGGCGGCCACCGCTTCATCGTATTTTTTCTCCTTCACATACAGCTCGGCCAGCCGCTGGTAATCCCCCGCCTGCGGGTCAAGCTGTATAACCTTCTTCGTAGTTTCGATCGCTTTCCAGTCATTAGCGGCCTGCTGCGCGCGGCCAAGCAGCCTGAGATAATACGGGTTAACGGGGTTGAGCCTGGCAAGGGATTCAGCCAATGACAGGGCCTTGTTTGTATTCCCCTGCTGCAGGTAAATGTCCACCAGCCTCGACCTGAAGAAAGGAGCGTTTTCATGATCAAGTCTAACGATCGCCTCGTAGACTTCCGCGGCTTTTGCGGCTGCCCCCTTCTGCTCGTAGAGATAGGCCAGACTGCTTAGAACCCCTATGTCCGTACCCCTGTTGCTGAAGTAAGTGTTCAGCAGGCTTATGGCCTTGTCCATCTTTGCCTGCTTAAGATATATTTCCTTGACGGTATTGTAAAGGACCGGCAATGTAGCGGTGTCCCGGGACACCTCCGCTATGGCCTTGTCAAGATATAGTATTTCTATTTTCAGCTCCGGCGCTTTCGGGGGAAGCGGCAACGGGTGTTCCAAAGGGACCAGTTCTTCCGCCGCGGCGTCCGGCACAGCGCCGGCTTGTGCTGCTGCCGGTTTTTGCCCGGCAAGGACAAGCAAAAAGGAAAAAAACACGCCTTTCAGGATCTTTTCTGACATAATTCAGTCCACCTGCCCGCCGCCCGGAAGAGAAGCGCTTAATCGGTACCCCAGCAGCAGGTCCTGTAAGAATACCAGGCGGGCGCCGCCCCCCAGGTCACACCCTGGTCGGTCACGAGACAGGCAGGGGCATCGCAGACCGGGCAGGGGGCGGGTGTACAGTTATCATTGCCGCCCTGGCAAACGACCTGCTGTACCACCTTGGTGAGGACGGGTTTATTATAGGATCTCACCTCGTTGTCGGCATGGATTTTGCCCGGGGTATAG
>PEXO01000365.1 GCA_002779045.1 Elusimicrobia bacterium CG08_land_8_20_14_0_20_59_10
ACCCCGCACGACGTTTCCGTCACCGTCTATAAGAATGTCACCAGGCTGGCGCCCAAGGGTACGGGCATCGGGGTCTATCCCGACGACTCGCAGTCTTCCATAGTGCCGATAAACGCCCTGCAGCTCTCGATGACCGGGATCTCCATGGCCAAGGTGGCGTCCGGCCAGGGCATGAAGAACGTGCCTATGCTTAAGCTTACGCTGCTCACCGATCACGAATACATGTCCATCGGGCGCATAAAATTCACGCAGACCGGCACCATTTCCACCGCCGCCGTCAATATGGGCGACGGCGACCTGTCCGGGCTTTCGCTGTGGCTGGACAACGGCGGAGGCAACTACAGCCCCATCGTCAACACGCGCCTGGCATATATACTGCATTCCGCCGTCAATCCGTTCAAGTCGGGAATCTACGCGGATATCTTCAACCCCAATACCGGCCTGCCCTATATCCTGGTGTCCAGCGTGCCGGTCACCCTGTACGTGGCCTGCGATGTGGGGCCGGATAACGACCTGTCCGGGGAAAGCACCGTGGGGCATACCGCCGGGCTCTCCGTTACCGCTTTCACCGATATCTACGGTCCCTCCGGCTTGGCTCTTGCGGTGGACCGGTTCGCTTCCGAGGATGGCGGTTATCCCATAGCCTCCGGCGAGCTGCTTATCGCCCCGGCCATCATCCCGCTCACGCCGGTTTTCAGGCCCATAATGCTGGCCGGCAACGGTTACCCGGCCTTCGCCTCCATGACGATAACCGGTTCGGTGGTGAAGGGTACGGATAATATGCCGCGCATAGCGGACGATATGGCGGTGCGCTGGATTGTCAATTCCCCGGACCGGCATCCGTCCTGCGGGCCCGGGGAGCCGCTGATAGATATTAACAACGACGACATACCGGATAACTTCGACTATTACGGCCGCGGCAAATGCCTGAACCTGAGCCTTAATAATACCGGCGTGCCCACCTACGATATAGACGGCGACGGGCTGCTGGACTACGAATTCAACGGGGACTATATACCGGACATCGTATCTGACGGCGGTGAGGGTAACCCCATGTACGAAATGGGCGACAATGTTGAAGGCAAGTGGAAGACATATTTTGTTACGGACCTGGGCGCCGTTCCCTCAGCGTGGGCCTCCAAGACCTCGGAGATAGCCGCCATGTGGAACCCGGCTTCGGGCATGGACTATTATGAAATGACGCTCGGCGGCAACTATACCGACCCGAGCGGCATAAAGAACTCCTGGCAGCCCGTGGGCAATAATCTTTCCGGCCTGCTCACCGGCCTGGCGCTGTCTCCCGGCAACTTCACCAGGCTCGTTACCAATATAGGCAGCAATTCAACGGAATTTACCGTTGGCTCCGCCAAGGCCTTCGCCGCGGAAGGCCTGGTCTACGTGGGCAATGAGATAATGAGGGTGATAAAGAAGGACGACAAGACCTTCACTATAATGGACCGGGGCGTGGACGGCTCCTACCTGGGCCCGCATACCGCCTGGGGAGAGACGGTGTCCGACAGGGGCTATGTGCTGAGCGTGCGCGGCGTCACGTCGGACGGACGCTATATCCCCAGCACCAAGGGCGTGCCCACGCATATTTTCCGCATAGATATTTCCAAGCCGGTCACGCCCGGCGCCCCGGAGCCGCAGGTTACCAGCGGCCTGGCGGCCGGCCAGTCCTACGCTCTAAAATGGGACGCTTCCTCCGACGAGGAATCTAATGTGGCCTCTTACGAGATACAGGAGCGCGAGGGGGAAAACCCGGTCTGGAGGACGGTGGCGGCTATCCCGGCCCTGAGGAGCGGGGGCGCTATAAACAACCAGTACACGGTGGGGAGCCCGTCAACCCCCGGCGAAACGCCGCGGCCGCTGGGCAGGTATTATACCTACCGCGTGCGCGGCTGGAATTTCTCCGGGCTGGCCTCCGGCTGGTCCGTCATTTCGTCGCCGGCCGGCACCACCATAGGGACGGAGCTGATAAGCAGCGTGTCCAATTACCCCAACCCGGTAGATACCAGGAAGGGCGGCGTGGAGGGCCGGACGGCCCTCACCTATACCCTCAACGACAATGCCGAGGTGACGATAACGATCTATGATCTGATGGGCTACGTGGTGCGCGAGTTCAGCTTCTCGAACGGTTCCAAAGGCGGCAAGCTGGGGCCGAATGTAGTGCTGTGGGACGGCAAGAACGCGCTTGGCGGCTTTGTGGGCAAGGGCGG
>PEXO01000380.1 GCA_002779045.1 Elusimicrobia bacterium CG08_land_8_20_14_0_20_59_10
TTACGCCGGACTCAATAATATCAGATTGCGCTTTATAAGGCGGCTAAGCTGTGGCCTTGATAATCCTGTTGCCATCATCATATATCGGCGTAGCGGTCCTTTATCCTTTTTACAAAGCTGGTGATATTTAAAGCGGCGGATAATATCGTTCAGCCAGTTATATTTGTCCTGTCGGCTAAGTCCTCTGAATTTCAGGACCTTAGCGGCTTTTAACACCCTTTTGACTTGATCCAGCGTGCAAACATCCGAGTCGTTCATAATTACGGTCATAGACATAAATTATGGACGGATTCGGCGTTCTTTTCAAGAGGAGCCGGATTTCAGGCTCATCTTGCGTTAGAAACACGGTAAATTTCAGGCTCATCATGCATTGGATAATTCTGCTGCATAATTGTGTTATAATGAAACATAGGGAATCCTCCAGTGGTAAAGTTCTTTCTCAGACAAAATAATTTTACCATAATGGGGGGTTCCCCTAAATTTTAACCGGACAGTTGTGAATTGTCACAGCAAATAATAAGTTACAGGAAACCCCAGCGCAATGAAAACACGTATTACCGAATCGACCCTGCTTTTTATCAGCATAGCAAAGTGGGTCTTTTTGGCCACTTTAGCCGGCATTATGGTCGGGGCGACGGTGGCGCTTTTTCTTAAGGCCCTGCGCGCCGGCACGGACTGGGCCGGCGGCTGGGAATATACGTATTTGTTAATGCCCGCCGCGTTCTTCCTTAGCGCCCTGATGGTAAAGTACCTGGCGCCGGACGCCAAGGGGCACGGCACGGAGAAAGTAATAGAAGCCGTACACCGGCGCGCGGGGCGGATACCGCTGGCCGTGGTGCCGGTCAAGCTGGCGGCCACGCTGGTCACGCTTATAGCGGGCGGCTCCGCCGGCAAAGAAGGTCCCTGCGCCCAGATAGGCGCGGGCATTACCTCGGCCTTCAGCGAGGTGTTCCGCTTTAACGACCACGACAGGAAAAAAATGGTGATCTGCGGCATCAGCGCCGGGTTCGCCGCCGTCTTCGGTACGCCCATAGCCGGCGCCATTTTCGGCGTAGAAGTCCTTTTCGTCGGGACCATACTTTACGAAGTGCTGCTGCCTTCTTTTATCGCCGGCATAACGGCCTACCAGGTTTCCACCGCCCTGGGGATAACCTATTTCTACTCGCCGCTTAACTTTGTCCCGGTTTTCTCCGAGGCCTTCCTCCTTAAGGTGATGTTAGCCGGGATCTTCTGCGGTTTCGCCTCCCTGCTCCTGGTCGAACTGCTGAAGTATTTTGAAAGACGTGCGCAAAATATAAATATCTGGGCCCCCGCCCGCGGCCTTATCGGCGGCAGCGCGCTGGCGCTTATGACGCTGCTGGCCGGCAAGCGCTACCTGGGGCTGGGGCTCGACGTGGTGGAGCAGTCTTTGCGGGGCGTGCCCGCGCATTGGTACGATTTTTTTATGAAGTCCGTTTTTACCGCCGTAACGCTCAGTTTCGGCGGCAGCGGCGGTATAATAACTCCGATATTTTTCATCGGGGCCGCGGCGGGCAGCGTCTACGCCGGTTTTATGCGCCTGGACCACGCCACTTTCTCCGCCATCGGCATGATGGCGGTGCTGGCCGGGGCGGCCAATACTCCCATAGCGGCCAGTATTATGGCTATAGAACTTTTCGGCCCGGCGGTGGCGCCCTATGCCACGGTGGCCTGCGTTATCAGCTTCCTGATGACCGGCAACCGCAGCGTTTACCCGTCGCAGGTGCTCTCCATCTCCAAATCGGATTCTATAAAGGTGGAACTCGGCAAGGAACTACAGCAGATGAAAAAGTCCAGCTACGCGCCCGTGCCCGGCGGCCTGGGGGCCTTCGTCCTGCGCTTCATCCAGAAAGTGGACGACGCGGTAAACAGCCTGCGCCGCTAACAGCAGGAAGAGTCGTCGCCGCAGCCGCAATCCGGCTCGGCGCCTTTAAGAAAGCCCATCCGCACGGCCTGCGCGCAAGCCTACGCCCTTCTTAACGGAAATGGCCGCTGCGGGGCAGTTAAGGGCGCAGGCGCCGCATTCCATGCAGAGGTCGGCGTCGGTGACAACCGCCTTGCGGTTCTCCAGTTTGAAGACGGCATGCGGGCAGACATTTAAGCACATGCCGCAGCCTATGCATTTGCCCGCGTCCAATTGTAGCGTCGCCACACCGCGCAGATATTTCAGGATCATAAAAATCCCCTTACGCCCAGCATTATAAGCCCGGCCAGAGAAGCCAGTGCCTGCGCCGGAGCAGCCAGCCGCATTTCCTTTTTCACGCCGGACAAGGAGGTGTAGGCGGACGCGCCGGTGAAATCCAGGCCAATAAAGGAGGCCGCTGCCGCGTAGACCAGCGCGCGGGCCGTGAGCTGGTAAAAGTCGAAGGCCAGGAAGGGGGAAAGCGCCGCGACCGCGGCCAGCCCCGCGGCCGCTTGACAACGCGTTAACATATGCATATAATAGCATATGAGAGCAGGGATATCACGCGCTATGAAAAATGAGCGGTCCGATTTTAAATATTGTCTTAAAACCTTTAAAGCGCTGAGCGACCCCAGGCGCCTGCGGGCCGCGGCCCTG
>PEXO01000337.1 GCA_002779045.1 Elusimicrobia bacterium CG08_land_8_20_14_0_20_59_10
TGGACGAAAGCCGCCGCAGGGCGAGCCTTATTATGGTTTCCGCCCCCGAGGCGGGGCCGGCCTGGGCCGCGGCCTCCTCAAGGGCCGCGCGGGATTCCGGCGCGCGAAACCCCAGCGCGGTAAGGGCGCTCATGGCCTGCGAGTAGGAGGCGGTTGAGACGCCTTGCGCGGGAACGGTCCCGTACTGCGCGGCCGGCAGCTTGTCTTTAAGCGCGGAGATGAGCTTATCGGCCGTTTTGGCCGTGAAGCCGAAGATGGCCGTGAGCTTTTTGGGGTCCCTGGCGGCCACGGCCTGCGCGAATTCCGGCATGGAGCGGCCGGCTTTACCGAGATATTCCATGGCTTTCTTCGCTCCCGTATTCGGCACGGCGTCCCGCAGCAGGTCGAAGAACTGTTTCTCCCCGGCGGAGCGGAAACCGTAAAGCGCTGTGCCGCCGTACATGCTTATGGATTCGGCCAGGAACACTTCTACCAGGGCGCCTTCCGGACCCAGCGCTTCCAGGGAGGCGGCGCAGAAGAACACCTCGTAGCCGAGCCCCCCGGCCTCTATAACAGCGCTTTCCTCGCCTTTCGAAACTATACTGCCGCGCAGGTAAGCTAGCATGAGGCCTTCTCCCTGGCTTTCGCTATCGCCTTCGCCACCGGGGCAAGGCGCAGATGACAGAGGGCCGCGGCCATGGCGTCGGCCACGTCGTCGGGCTGGGGGACGGAGGCGAGTTTAAGCGTTATCTGCACCATGCGCTGCATCTGTTTTTTGTCGGCGCTGCCGTTGCCGGAAACGGTCTTTTTTATGGTGCGCGGATTATAGTGGTAGATCGGAAGCCCGCACTTTTCGCAGGCCAGCAGGATAACGCCGCGCGCGTGAGTGGTATTCGCCTGCGTGTCCGCTCTCTTGGAAAAGAATACTTCTTCGATGGCCGCCTCGTCCGGGGCCAGCGCGCTTATCTGGAGAGAGAGTTCGTCGAAAATAACGGCCAGGCGTTTTTCAAGCGGCAGCTTCCCGGGGGTGTGTATAAGGCCGGACGCGGCAAGGACCGCGGGGGCCGCGCCGTTCTTTTCAAGAACGGCCCAGCCGGTCCTGTCCAGTCCGGGATCGATGCCGAAGATCCTCATCGCCCCCTATTTATCCAGCTTCTGCAGCACGGAGTCCGGGATATTAAAGTTGGAAAAGACCGTCTGCACATCCTCGTGATCCTCCAGGGAGTCCACCAGGTTAAGCACCTGTTCGGCCTTATCCTCGCCGATATCGACCTCGTTCTTGGGAAGCATCGTTACTTCGGCGGAGACCAGCGGGACCTTCTTTTCCTCCAGCTTGGCCTTTACCGACTCAAAATCCTGGGGGGAGGTTATGATCTCGTACTCCCCGGACTCGGCGGGGGAACGGAAATCGTCCGCTCCTATCTCAAGCGCCAGCGACATCAGTTCGTCTTCCCTGGCGTCGGATTTTTTTACGGCAATATAGCCCTTCTGTTCGAACATCCAGCCGACGCAGCCGGCGGAGCCCATGTTGCCGCCGTGGGTATCGAGTATCTTGCGGATCTCGCTGGCGGCGCGGTTCTTATTGTCGGTGGTGACGTTGATTATAATAGCTATGCCCCCTGGGCCATAACCTTCATAGGTTATTTCCTCGTAGATAACGCCCGGTTCCTGCCCGGTGCCGCGCATGATGGCGCGTTTCACATTATCGAGCGGCATATTGCAGGCTTTGCCGTCTTCCATGGCTTTGCGCAGGCGGGGGTTCTCTTCCGGCTTGCCGCCGGCTATGCGGGCGGCTATCGTTATTTCCTTGATGATTTTGGTATAGACCTTGCCCTTCTTGGCGTCGGTTATTGCCTTTTTATGTTTGATCCCGGCCCAGTGTGAATGTCCACCCATAGCTGACTCCTTGAACCATTATTCGCGTTTCTCACCCTGAACCGCACCCGCAGTGCTCATGCGCTGAAATAAATTCTATAATAATACGGAGAGTTTAACAACCGCGCTGGATCAGGAAATGCTCCGGGCACGGAGCCCCCTTAGCTCAACTGGATAGAGCGGCTGCCTTCGAAGCAGTAGGCTGGAGGTTCGAGTCCTCCAGGGGGCACGAGTTTACGAGTGTTCCCTGAGCCGGCCATAATTATGGCCGGCGTGAGGACTCGAAAGGCGGACGCTCGAGGCCAGCAGGCCGCAGAGCGGAGCCGGGGTCGCAGGCCGAGGTCCGCGACGGCGAACCGAGGACCTGTGACCGAGTCCTCCAGGGGGCACGAGTTTACGAGTGTTCCCTGAGC
>PEXO01000222.1 GCA_002779045.1 Elusimicrobia bacterium CG08_land_8_20_14_0_20_59_10
TAGAGCCGCACGACAGCTACGCCGAGATCTTCGACGCGCTGCGCCGCGCAAATACCGTGTTTGTCGCCTTCTGCCAGGACATGTGGCGCTATATCTCAGCCGAGCTTATTGTGCAGAGGGCCGTGGCCGGGGAGGTGGGGTCGTCCACTATGCCGCAGAAGGTCAACCCGATACACTTTGAGAACGCCGAGGGTAATCTCGGTCTGGCTAATGCCATGTTCACTTTCTTCTCGTCGAAGCTGCCGGTCTCGCGCCTGCAGCGGGACCTGTCCGATTCCACCGTGGAGCGCAATTTCGGCGCCGCTTTCGGACACTGTCTTGTGGCTTACAAAGCGGTTATGACCGGCCTTTCCCGCGTCTCCGTCGGCGAGGACGCCGCGCGGCGCGAACTAAAGGCCCATCCCGAGGTGGTGGCCGAAGGGCTGCAGACGATACTGCGCCGGGAAAAAGCCGCGGAGCCTTACGAGCGGCTCTCAAAGCTGACCCGGGGCCGCCGCGTCACCGCGGGGGACCTGGCCGGATTTATTGACGGGCTAAAGCTTAAGCCTTCCGTGAAGGCCGAGCTCAAGCGCCTTTCGCCCCTTACCTACACGGGGCTGGCGGGTAAGCTGGCTTCCGGACGGAGGTGAATTATGCCGGTAGATATAGTGGTTGGCGGACAGGCGGGCGACGAGGGAAAAGGCAAGATAGGCGCTTACCTGGCGCATAAGAACGATTACGATTATGCCATACGCGTGGGCGGCCCCAACGCCGGGCACACGGTATTTTATGAAGGCAGCATTTATGCCCTGAAGACCATGCCGGCCGGTTTCGTGAACAAGCGCACTAAGCTCGTCCTCGGCGCGGGCACTTACGTGATCCCGGAGTGGCTGGAGAAAGAGATAAAGCTGACCGGCGCGGAGCGCCGCCTTATTATAGATCCGCACGTGGTCGTGATAGAGCCGCGCCACACCTCCTCCGAGCGCGCCGACGCCCGCCTGATGGGCAAGATAGGCAGCGTGGGCACCGGCCTGGGCGCCGCCGTGCGCGACAGGATAGACCGTAAAAAACTGATGTTCGCGAAGGACCATCCCCGCCTGAAAAAATACGTGAAGGACGTGCCGGAACTGCTCAATAAGGCGCTGGCAAAGGGCTCGAAGATGCTGCTGGAGGGGACCCAGGGCATGAAGCTTTCGGTGCTGCACGGTGAATACCCCTTCGTCACGTCGCGCGACACCACGGCCTCCACTTTCATGGGCGAGGCGGGCCTGGGCCCCAAATACGCCGGTGACGTTTACGCCGTGTTCAAGCCCTACGTGACGCGCGTCGGCCCCGGGCTGGTCTCGAAAGAACTCAAGGACAAGAAGGCGCTCAATAAATATCATACCGCCGGGCGGGAGGTGGGCAGCGTAAGCGGCCGCCTGCGCCGGGTGGGGGAGTTCGAGCTGGACGTGGCCCGCATGACGGTGCGCATAAATTCGGCCACAAAACTGGCCATAACGCATATAGACCTGCTCGACGGCGCGGATATTTCCCGCGGCATAAAGAGCTTTACCGGAGGCGCGAAGAAATTCCTCTCCACGCTGGAGCAGGTCTGCGCCGTCTACCCGTACCCAAAGGTGAAACTGGTCTCGTACGGCCCCGGCCTTATGGACGTGTTGGAACTGTAGCCTTACCCCGGGTGCGGTGAAAATGCTATTGTAAACGTATGAAAATACTTGTTGCAGACGACGACAAGATATTCCTCGCGCTGATGGTCAATATACTGGCCGACAGCGGTTATGAAGTGATAGAAGCTGAGAACGGAGTGGAGGCCTGGGAAAAGCTGCAGGCCGAGGGCGCCGACCTGGCCATCCTCGACATCGAAATGCCGGAGATGGACGGCCGCGAGCTGCTGAAGCTGATGATGTCCGACGACCGCTTCAAGAATATCCCGGTGCTGGTGCTGACCGTCGGGTTCATGGCGGAGGATATCGTGGGACTGTATACTGAGTCCACGCTGGATTATATTACCAAACCTTTTGATTCAGAGGATCTGGTTACGAAGGTGCAGGAACTGCAGAACAGGCTGCCGAAGTAACCGGCCGGCTTTCCCTCAATAACCGCAATACTCTTGCAGACCCTGCCGGCCGGCCGCGGGGCAGCGGCAGTTGCCGCAATGGTATAATATAGTAGCAATGACAGGCCGCATCGCTTTAACTG
>PEXO01000166.1:0-11558 GCA_002779045.1 Elusimicrobia bacterium CG08_land_8_20_14_0_20_59_10
TGGCCATAATCGCCTCTTCGCGCGACATTATCTACTCCGCCGGACCGGACGGCAGGTTTACGTATGTAAGCCCCAGGGTAAAAGATTACGGCTATACCCCGGAGGAGCTCGCTGGCCGCAGCATCTTTGATTTTGTGCACCCGGACGATCTGGGACCGATAAAAGCGACTTTCGCCAGGGCCATGAAGACTGGCAGGGCCATGCCCCTTGTCTGCTGCAGGCTCCGCAAAAAGAACGGCTCATTTTTTCACACGGAACAAAAAAGCGGCACAGTAATGCGCGGCGGCAGACCCGTGCTTATAACCGGGGTGGTACGCGACGTTACCTGGAAGCGCGGCGCCGAAATAGCGCTCAAGGAAAGTGAAGGAAAATACCGCGCCCTGTTCGAAGCCTCCCGGGACGCGCTGATGCTGATCGAGGCCGGCACCTGGAAATTCACACAGGCGAATCAAGAGACCCTGAAGCTTTTCGGGCAGCACGACGAAGCCTCTTTCGTAAAGCTGACCCCGTGGAGCCTTTCACCGAAATACCAGCCTGACGGGAAACTGTCTTCCGCGAAAGCCGTAAGGATGCTGGAACAGGCGTTCGCCAAAGGCTCCAATTCCTTCGAATGGCTGCATAAGCGCAACGACGGCACCCCGTTCCCGGCCGAAGTACTGCTGACCCGCGTGGATATGGCGGGGAAGAGCCTGCTGCTGGCCGGCGTGCGCGACATTGCCGTACGCAAAAAGACGGAGGAACTCCTGCGGCAGAACGAACGCTTCCTGGACAGCGTGGTCGACAATATCCCCGACATGGTATTCGTAAAGGACGCGAAAGACCTGCGGTTCGTCCGCCTCAACAAGGCGGCGGAAATACTGCTGGGGGTCAGTGCAAAAGACCTGCTCGGCACCAGCGACCATGACAATTTCCCGCCAAAAGAAGCGGGCTTTTTCAGAAAGATGGACCGGAAGGTCCTTGCAGAAAAGAACCTGCTCGACATCCCGGAAGAGCAGATACATACAAAGGCCGGGGAAAAACTGCTGCACACCAAGAAGATACCGATACTGGACAATGCCGGCAAGCCGCTTTACCTGCTGGGCATCTCGGAGGATATAACCGAACGCCGGCGCATGGAAAAACTGCTGATTGAGAACGAGGAGACCCTGCGGCAGATCTTCGAAACCTCCTCCGACGCCATTACCCTGAAAGGCATGACTGGCAGATATCTAAAGGTAAACAAGGCCTTTTCCGAGCTTTTCCGGGTAGATCGAAAGAACATGCTAGGTCGGACCCCGCAGGAAGTGTTCCCTCCGGAAATGGCCGCGGACATCAAGAATGACGACAATGAAGTCATAAAGACGGGAAAAACGATCCTAATGAGCAAAGAGTGGCCCACACCCTCCGGCAAGAAATACCTGAGCGTGGCAAGGACCCCGATACGCGGGGCTAACCGCAAAACAATCGGGATCCTGAGCGTCACCCGCGATATCACCTTGATCAAAAAGATGGAAACAGAACTCGCCGTAGCCAGGGCTACGGAGGCATTAAGCAAAGTAGCCCGCCCCATGGCGCACGACTTCAACAACGCGCTTACGGCCATAATGGGCTACGCCTCGCTGATAGACGATGAACTGACAGCGGACAACCCGATAAAGACGGAAATAATGCAGATCATGAAGGCCGTCAGGCGGGCGGCGGTACTGACGTCCGATTTCCAGGATTTCGCCAGGAACCCGAAACTGCCTGATGATGAGAAAGCCGGCCCGGGCGGCCAGCGCTGAAAGCTAAGGAAGCGTAACGAAATAACTGAAGCATTTGGCTGGCTGCTTCGTTGCTCCTCACTTACAGACCACCGGTATGCTCGTTCGTCGCGCCTCGCATCCGCCTCAAATCTGAGCCTCCAAATGCTTCAGTTATTTCGTTACGCTTCCTAACGGCGCTCCCGGGCAAGCCCGGCCTGGCGCTTAAGTTCATCCGTCTCCCGGCGGGACAGGTTCAGGCCCGAGAGGAATTCCCCGCCTTTTTCCCCCATACGCCGGGCTATCCCCGCCAGGCGGACCCGGGCGCCGGCGCCTTTCAGCGCTTCGCCGCTAAAATCCATATCGGTGTGAATGAACGACAGCGCCCCCAGGCCGCGCAGCAGCTCCAGCGCCGGCCGCGGGTCTTTTTCCTCAAGTATCTTCACCAGTTCATTGCGCAGGCGCTCGCGGGAAAGCAGGCCCGGCAGGCCGGCCTTCACCGCGGCCGACGCGAGCTCCTGTGTGCCGGCCTCCAGCCGCCAGCCGAAGCGGCCGGCGAACCGTGCCGCGCGGAAAAGGCGGGTCGGGTCGTCCTCGAAGCTTTTTTCATGCAGCACGCGTACCAGCCCGGCTTTTATGTCGGCCAGGCCGCCGCAGGGGTCCAGCAGGCTGAAAGCTTCCGGTCCGTTCAGCCGCACGGCTATGGCATTGCAGGCGAAATCACGGCGCTTCAGGTCCTCGGCGGCCGAGGCCGCCGGCTTCACCGCCGGTAGTGCGGCGGGAGCGGCGTAGGTCTCCTTGCGGAACCGGGCGAAATCCAGCCGCCGGCCTTCGGCGGAAAAGTAGCGCACAGTAAGAAAAGGCGAAAATTTTACATGCCGCCCGCCGTATTCTTTTTCCAGCCCCTCCACCACTAGAGCGGCGTCGCCGCTAAGCAGGAAATCGATATCCGCACTTTCGCGGCCCATTACCCAGTCACGCGCGCAGCCGCCCACGGCGTAGATCTCCAGGCCGGCGGCCAAAGCCAGGGCGGCGGCCTTTTCAAGCAGCGGTATATCGTTTAGCGGGCGCATCAGTCCTTCAGAAAAGGCAGGGAGTCATCCTTCATGGCGGACAACGTGTCTATCAGCTTATTAAGGCGGGGCAAAGCATCGTTCTTTGCGCGAAGGGCTTCGGCGGCCTTGAGCGCGGCGGCGCGGCCTTCAAGGCCGGACGGGAACGGTATGGTGAAGGTTATATCCAGCTCGCGCGCGGCGGCGGGCTTCACGGGGACAAGCGGCATCCCCTCTTCCCGCGCCAGGAACTCCATCACCTCCGTTTCCTCTTCGCGGTCCCGGTCGGCCTCGAGCAGGGCGGCAAGCGGAGCCAGGCCGAACAGGAACAGCGGCTCGGAGGCCAGCCCCTGGGCGGCGCAGAGGGAGGCTTTCAGCGGTTCATAATCGGCGCTCATCTTCGCCGTCCATTTTTCCTTTTGCGCCTGGTAGCTCTCCGGCATCACGAAAGCCATTATATCCTTGAGCGGGTCTATATAAAGGAAGGGCTCCTCGTGCGGGAACATGTCCTCGCACTTGGGACACATCAGGAGGTCGAACTCCCCGCTGAGGATCAACTCCTTCACTTCCAGGTCGCGGTCACCCCGGACCACGGTCCAGAAATCCGCGTCGAAGCTCTCCCCGCAGTGCGGGCATTCCACCCTGAAAGCGCCTTTGGTAGCCATAGTATCTGCCGGACAGCCAGGCAGCTTGACTGCCTCTTACAATCCCACTTCTCTGTTAAATTCCTCTATTAATTTGTCGTAGGTGTCGGCCATGCCGAAGGTCTCGTCCCAGAACTCCGGTTCCCAGAGGTAGCGCAGATCGTCGGAATTGCGGGCCTGCTGTTCTATCCAGGTGAAGTATTTCAGATTGTGCACGGCCTTGCGGTCGGCATAGGTGAGCTCCTTGATATAGTCGGTGGTGGTGGCCAGCAGACGGCGCTCCAGGTCCACCAGCGCATTGTCGCGGCTATACTTGCCCATCTTCTCCGCCATTTCTTTGATGCGGGAACCATACAGTTCCATGCTGTCGGTGAAGACGGTCATGACCACATCGTTCTCCCCGAGCTCGTAATACTTGGCGGTCTTTATGGAACTGAGCAGGTTGGAAATGCTCGAAATGCCCAGGAGTTCCAGCTGGTCTACGACCGCCTTCTTTATGCCGTGCTCTGCCAGCGCCTTCTTGCCGGCGGGCTCGTTGAACAGGCGCGCTATGCGCATACAGGGCTCGTCGTCTATCGCGGTAACGAAGTCAGTATTGCGCACATTATGCACCCACGGTATATGCTTGTCGCCTATGCCTTCTATGCGGTGCTCGCCGAAACCGTTGGAAAGTATGGTGGGACACTGCAGCGCCTCGGAAGCGGTGATGGTCATGCCGTGGAACTGCTTCTTGAGGTAGTCGCCGGCGGCTATGGTGCCGGCGCTGCCGGTAGCGGAGCAGAAGGCGGCCAGGCGGCTCTTGGGCCCCTTTACGGCATTGAAGACCTCCTCGCAGGCCGGGCCGGTGGTATGGTAATGCCACAGCGGGTTGCCGAACTCGTCGAACTGGTTGAAGATCACGCAGTCCTTGCGGGTCTTGCGTATTTCCCAGCACTTGTCGTAGATTTCCTTAACATTGCTTTCGGTGCCCGGGGTAGCTATAACCTCGGCGCCCACGGACTTGAGCCAGGTGAAGCGCTCCTTCGACATGCCCTCGGGCAATATGGCCACGGCCCTCGTGCCGAGCAGCCTGGAGTCGAAGGCGCCCCCGCGGCAGTAGTTGCCGGTGGAGGGCCAGACGGCCTTCTGCGTAGCCGCGTCGAACTCGCCGGTGACCATGCGCGGGGCCAGGCAGCCGTAGCAGGCGCCGACCTTGTGCGCACCGGTGGGGAAGTACTTACCCACCAGGCCTATCACGCGGGCCTTTATCCCGGTCAATTCGCGCGGGATCTCAAGGTAGTTCACCCCGCCGAAAAGGCCGGTCCTGATGTCGTTCTTCCAGTTTATGCGAAAAAGGTTTATCGGCTCTATGTCCCAGAGGCCGACGGGCTTAAGGGCCTTCTTGATCTTGTCGGGAATGAGGTTGGGATCCTTCATCTGCCTGAAGGTAGGCAGGATTATCCCCTGCTTTTTGCACAGCGCAACGTTCTTTTTTACCACCGCGGAATTAATCTTAAGTTTTGCCATTTGAAGTTCCTCCGTTTATCTTTGCAAAAATCTTATTTTATTATACAAATATCCGTAATGGCGCAATACGTTTAACAATATAGAGCGGGTTCAGGCCTGGCGCAAAAAATACCCGCCGGTGAGGACGGGTATCTTTGTTCAGTACCTGGCCCGGATCTATTTCGTTATCGAAGGGGTCTTATCCTTTTTTACGTAGTTGTCCTTGGAGATGGCGCCAACGCGCCTGAAGCCCCACTTCGCGTAGTACTTCTTGGCGCCGCGGAAGGCATCGTCCTCGGCCAAGGCCTTTTCAAGGTCCTTCTCGGTAAAGGACATCTCATAGCCCTCGGCAGCGTCGAAAGTGAAATCCCTGGAACCCAGGTAGCCGTTGAAGATCCACCAGCCTTCCTTGTAAAGGTCAACCGTTATGACGACCTTCTCGCCGGAGTATTCTTTGGCCCACTTGTCGGTGGCCTTGAAGGTGAACTTGCCGTCGGCATAGGAGAAGGCGGCATAGCTGAGGCCGTTCTCGTCGGCCTTCATCGGGACCTTGTTCTTGGCGGTCAGTTCGAAAAGCGTATCGTAACTGCCCTGGCGGCTCGCGGAATATTTATAGGCGGCGGCGTTCACGTAGATCTCCAGCCACGGGCCCTCAAGACAGACGTCGAAGCTCTCGCGCTCCCAGGGGAGAAGCTTACGCGCCAGCATCTTTATCTGCGCGGTCCGGCTCCAGCTCATCCCGGGGCGCTCGTGGCACTGCTGCTGGTACACCGTGTGGCACTGCTGATGGGGCACCTGCGTGCCATTGGGACCGGGCACCATCACGGTATGGCACTGCTGCACGGGGACATTGTGGCATTCCTGTATGTACTCCAGGCTGCGGAGCCAGACCCTGTCGCTGGTTATTTCGGCGTCGCTGGGACTGAAAGAGAAGCGGGCGCAGTCGCGCGTATAGCGGTTTATCCCCTTGACCGGCGCGGGAACGGTTATGCCGGAGTTAACGGCCTCGATCGAGAACTGCTTCGTGTTTACGCCCCGGTCAAAATCCACCCGGGCATTGGCGGCAACGGCAAAGAACACCAGAACAAGAACTGCTGATATCATCTTTCTCATCTTAAGCTTTATCCTCCTGCGTGCATCCCCCGAAACCCCCGGGGGTAATAGCAGAATTCTATAATTTATCCCCTCCCGGCGCATTGACACGGGTCAAGTCGGGCGCTATTTTAACGTCGAGAACCATGTGCTGCATTGTTATCCGAAGTTAACTACGTCGGAAAATAAAAAGGTTATTTGAGAAAGTCTTTATAATTCCGCTTATCTATGAACAGCTCGAACCAGATGAGATAGTTAATTATACTCCAGAGCGGTCGCCCGTAGTCCCTCCTTCCGCTTTTATGTTCCTGCCAGATCCGCGTCACATAATCGGAATTGAAGATCCCGGCTTTTTTGAGAACCGCGGGGTTAAGGTACTGGTCGGCCAGGCCGCCGAGCCCTTTCAGGAACCAGAACGAATGCGGCATCTCCAGCCCCATGCCGCGCCGCCGGCATATTGCATCTGGCAGGAACGGGCGCATGGCCTCTTTTTCGACATAGCGCCCGGTAAAATTGCGGATGCGGTACCAGGGCGGGATCTTCGTGGCGAAATCCACCAGCAGCCGGTCGGTAAAAGGGAAGCGCGCCTCCACGGAATGCGCCATGAAGGTCCTGTCGTTCTTAACCATCAGGTCGCCGATAAAGAAGTACTTGAAATCGAGATGCGAGATCTTGTTCAGCTCGTCGTCGTACGGCAGCGCGTCGAACATCTCCCTGAACAGCGAGGAGGTGGGCCGGTACGGCTGCGGGCCGAGAAGCTTTTCTTTTTGGGCGTCGGAGAAGACGTGCCGCCAGTAGAAATGCGAGCCGGGCACGTCCAGCTCAACGCCTTCGGTAAAGCGCTTGGCCAGGAAATCCGGACTTAATTTAGAATAATTCGCGGGCAGGCAGCTGGCGAGTCCGCGCAGCAAAGAGCGTACGGCCTGCGGGGCCAGGCGGCGGTACAGCTTGCGCACCTTATAGGCCAGATGCGTTTCATAGGCATTGTTCAACTCGTCACCGCCCTCCCCGGAAAGCAGCACCCGCACGAACTTCGAAGCCTCCTGCGCCAGCAGGTAGCTGGGGATGACGGCGCCGTCTCCGTTCGGCTCGTCAAGGCAGGCCACGGACGCCCGCATGGCGCCCAGAACATCCTCCGCGTTCACCGTTATTTCGTGATGCACGGACCCGGCGTAGTCCGCCATCAGCCGCTGGTAGCGCGATTCGTCGAAGCTGGGTTCGTTCACCTTTATGGAGAAGGTGTGCAGTTCCCGGCTTTTATCCATCGCTTTTGCCATGCCCAGCATGGAGCTGGTGTCCACCCCTCCGGAGAGCGTCATCCCGGGCGGGGCGTCGGAGATGAGGTTGCGGCGCATGGAATCCATCATGGCTTCACGCAGCCCGGAAACGGCCTGGGGCAGGGTCATCTCCCGGTCTATGGAGTAATCGAACCGGTAATATTCCTTCAGCGCCCTGGTCCCTTCGTTCAGGTCAATTTCCAGCAGATGCCCGCCGTCCAGCTCTTTAACCTGCGTGAACGGGGTCCTTTCACCGGGGATATAAATGAGGGAGAAATAATGGAACATCGCCTCGCGGTCTATCTCCGGCCTGAAACAGTCCAGCTCCAGGAATGATTTTATCTCAGAGGAAAAGAACACCTGCCCGCCGTGGAACATGTAGAAGAGCGGGCGCATGCCGTACTGGTCGCGCACGAGATACACTTTGCGCTTTCCGGCGTCGTATATCGCCATGGCGAACATCCCGGAGAGATGCCGCAGGAAGTCTATGCCGAGCTCTTCGTAGAGATGCAGGACCAGCTCGGTGTCGCCGCCGGAGCGGAAGGCATATTTTTTATCCAGCGCGAAAGTCTCGCGCAGTTCCCGGAAATTCGTGACCTCGCCGTTATAGGCTATGCGGACTTTCCCGTCGGCGCTGCATACAGGGAGATCGCCGCGGTCGGACAGGTCCAGTATCCTCAGGCGGGTATTGCCCAGCATACAGTCCTTCCCCAGGAAGAAACCGGTGTGATCCGGCCCGCGGTGACGCAGAATATGCGTCATCTTCTCGACCTGGGCACGCAGGGCGTCGGGAATGGGTTTGGCCGGGGAGATCAGCCCGGCTATGCCGCACATAATGGAATCAGCTCCAGCATTAAGGTACGGGCCTCTTACGCCACCTTCACTTGTTTCCCCACCCAGATAAAGGCGGACGGCAGAACGATGCACTGGCACTTATCGCTCAGGATGGAGTTGTGTTCCGGCATGATATTCACAATGCCGTTGGTCCAGGAAACATAGCGTATATGCTCGGCCTCCAGCCACTCGTAGACCCGGGGTCCCACGCGCGGCATGATGGTCCATACCACGGCATTGTCCCATGGTATCTCCTCGGTATTTGAGGAGAATTTCAGCTCGGGGATCTTGTTCGCAAGTGAAGCCATATTGTCTCCTTCTCTGTACCCCGGCATCTTTGCCTTGAAGGGGTGACGGGGGTATGGGTTCGGCGGGTGCCCGCGCAGGCCGAGGCTTGCGTAAGCGCCGAGACCGAGCGGCAGCGCGGCCACGGTGTGGCCGATAGCGTGCCCGCCGGGCCCATACCCCCGCCACCCCGACCCCGCATCCCGCGGTCCGCATACAAAGATGCAAGGCTATGCTAGTGCCGTATTAGACCTCTGGTTATGCCGTATCAGGCGCAAGGCTATGCCAGTGCCGTATCAGGGCCTATGGCCATCAGACGGCCAAATTTTTTAGACCGCGGACTGTACCCCGAATTCTGTCCGGCGCCTTACGGCGCTTGGGGGACCATTTATCTATTGCGGCCCACTCTGCGCTCCGCCCTAAGGCGTGGACGGGCTATCCGTAGCGCAAGTTTGGCCTTGCTTCAGGAGGGGCTTGCCCTGCCCCGTCCCTTGAAGGACGGGCGGTGCGCTCTTACCGCACCTTTTCACCCTTACCCCGCACCGTGGCCCGTGTCCCGAAGCCGGGAACTAAAACTACCGTTCCCAACCTAAGGATTGAAGCCACGGTGCGGGGCGGTATGTTCTCTGTGGCGCTGTCCGTCAGCCGGGGATATGGCCCCGGCCGCCCGGCCTATGTCCGCCCCTTTCCCCTTGCGGGGAAGCGGGGCGGCCTTGAACCGGCACCCTGCCCTGTGAAGTTCGGAAGTTCCTCCCCTCCCTTGCGGGAAGAGCGGTCCCCCGTCCGCGGTCTAAAATATCCCGGATCCCTCTTGCGGGATCCCCCCCTTCAGCGGGTCGAAGACCAAGCGCTGCGCGCGCCCTCGCCATGCGGGGGGAAAGTTCCTGGGCTATGCCCGTGCCGTATCAAGCGCTATGCGCATCGAACGGCCATCAGAAACTTTCCGGCCAAAAATCCTCAAAAAAGCTCCGGCTGGTCATGCGCGGCATTTTCTTCGGCCAAAGCCCTGTCCACCGCCGGCGGCATGTTCCCGGCATTGTCCAGGATGCTGTTCACCAGCCGGTCCGCTTCCTTGTTCTTCTCGCGCGGCACATGGAAAACGGAAACCTTTTTAAAAGCGGCGGCCGCCTTGCGTATTCCCGCCATAAGGGCCGCCAGCGTCGCGTCCTTTATGCGGTATTCCCCGCTGAACTGCCGCACCAGCAATTCGGAATCGGAAAAGACAGCCAGTTCCTCAGCGCCCAGCAGCGCAGCGGCGGCCAGGGCCAGGCGCAGGCCGTTGTATTCGGCGAAGTTATTGGTGCAGCGCCCGAGATATTTCCCTTCCTCGCGGATAACGGAGCCGGCCCGGTCGAAGAACACCGCCGCACAGGCCCCGTATCCCGGGTTCCCGCGCGAACCACCGTCTATGAATATCTTAAGCTTTTTCTCTTTCTTCATCCGTAAACCGTCCGTTCCAGGTATAACAGGCGCCGGCAATCGGCGCACACCGCGAACACGTCCCGCTTTCTCAGATCCACCATTTTTTGCGAGGTAAGGGCCATATGGCAGCCGCCGCAGGAACACTTGCCCGTATTGGGATCCTCGTGCGCCTGCGCCACGGCAAGCCCGGCGCGCCTGGCGCGCAGATGCTCGTATTTTTCAAGGAGTTCCGGAGCTATTGCCGCGGCAGCGGCGGCTCTCCGCCGGGCGGCTTCGGGAAGGCGCGCGTCCAGGTCCCTTTTTTCGGCCTCAAGTACCTCCACCTCCGCGCTATTCTTATCCTCCAAAGCCTTTATCTCCACCTTCATGTCCCGGTCCAGGACGGAAGCCTTGTCTATATCTTCCAGCAGCAGCAGCACTTCGGTCTCAAGGGCGTCCTTTTCTTTTTTGCCGGTCTCCATCTCGCTGAGCAGCGCCTTGAAAGCGTTGTTCTCCTTGATGGCGTTGAGATCGCGCTGATGCTTGCGCATTTTCTCATCGGCCTCCGCTATCCTCAGCTCCAGGTCCTTCTTTTTTACCTGGAGGGCTATGAGCGCTTCTTTTGCTGCGCTCATGGCGTTCTTTTTCTCCTCCAGAGCGGAGTTCAGCGCGGCTATCTTCTCCGGGATCCCGGCCGCGCGCGCGGCCAGCGCGTCACCGGCCGTGTCCATCTTCTGGAGCTCCACCAGAGCCCTCACTTCCATAGTTTGCAAGAGGTCCATATCAGTAATTATATCAAAGCGTGCCGGTCAGCCGGGGCCGCCTTTCACATTTTTCAGTATAGCCAGCGCGGCGCGGCTGCGGTTGAGCGTATAAAGATGCAGACCCGGGGCGCCGTGCGCCAGCAGTTCGGCGGCCTGCGCCGAAGCGTGGTCCACACTGAACCGGAACAGGCTTTCCTTGTCGTCCGCCCACCGCTCAAGACCCGCGCGAAGCGTCTCCGGCACGGAAACCTTCATCATCTGCGTGAAATTGCTCAGCTGCTTATAACCCGTAATCGGCATCAGGCCGGGGATGACGGGAACGTTTATGCCTGCGGCGGAAATTTTATCAAGGAACTTGAAATAATGCGCGTTCTCGAAGAAAAGCTGCGTTATAAGGTATTCGGTCCCGGCCTCCACTTTCAGCTTCAGATGCCGTATATCCTCCTCAAGCGTGGCGGCGTCCGGGTGCTTCTCCGGGTAACAGGCCCCCCCGAGCGAAAAATCCCCGGTGGCCTTGAGCTCCGCGACGAGCTGCGAGGCATAGCTGTAATCCCGCTTTGGCGGCAGGCCTTCGATGTTGTGGATGTCGCCGCGCAGCGCAAGGATGTTCTCCACGTTCAGCTCTTTAAGCCGGCGGCAGATCCCGGCTATCTCGGCGCGCGTATGCGCCACGCAGGTAAGATGCGCTACCGGCTCCAGGCCGAGCTCGGCCTTCAGCACCCCGGCCATAGCGACGGTACGGTAAGGAGTGGAGCCGCTGGACGAATTGGTTATTGAAACAAAATCCGGCCCGAGCTTTTTCAGCTCGCGGGCCGACTCAAAAAGCTTCTTCGCGTCCTCCTCCGTCTTCGGGGGGAAGAACTCGAAGGAAAAGAGCTTTTTTGCGGACTTCAGGCGTTCGGTAACCCTCATTCCGGAATAGGCCTATGCACTTGACTCCACCAACCCCAACCGGTGGTACCAGCGGAGCGATGCAGACTGCTATATGTGGTAGGTAGTGGAG
>PEXO01000166.1:11610-17411 GCA_002779045.1 Elusimicrobia bacterium CG08_land_8_20_14_0_20_59_10
TCTTCGGGGGCACGGTCACCGGCCCGAAATTGTCGCGGATGTACTCCGAGAACATCTTACCAAGCATCCTGTCTTCCCAGTACTTCTGGTACTCCGCCGGAGGAGTCTTCGCGGTACCCTTAGGGTAGCGGAACTGGTCAAGGTACTGGGTATACGGTTCATCCGCGGCCTTGACCCCGTTAATGTAGATAGCCCCGTTGCGGACCTCGAATTTTTCCCCCGGCAGCCCCACTACGCGCTTTATAAAATCCTTGCCGTACTGGCTGCCGCCGCACTGGAACTCGCGCGGGTCCGAAGAAGGGAACATGAAAACCACAATATCTCCGCGCTTTACCCTGGCGAACTTGACCAGCTTTTTTTGGGTGTAGGGGATACGCAAACCATAGATGAACTTATTGACGAACAGGTGATCCCCCACCAGGAAGGTCCTTTCCATGGAGCTGGACGGGATCTTAAAAGCCTGCACAAAAAGATACATCACCACCGAAGCCAGCAGCACGGCGGAAAATATGGTCTCGGACCACTCCAGATCCTCCTTCATGCGGGGATGCAGGCCGTCCTTTATCTCCACCTTTTCCCTGGAACTTTTCCACCAGGCATAAGCCGCCGCGGCCGCGGCGGCGAAAACGCCATAGCCGAGCTGTCTGCCGGTAAACAGCAGGGTCGCCGACACGTCCCCGCGGCGGTTATCCAGGCTTACCATAAGCAGGATCATTCCCACAAAACCGACCATACCAAAAAAGAGGGCATGCCAGGCGCGCACAAAATGCGAATCCTTCTTGAATTTCCCCTTATCCCTGAAATGCTGCGAAAGGAAAAGATGCACCCCCATCAGAATCCCTATCCAGAAAAGTTTTTCTTCCATTTAGTTGTTCTCCACCCGATGATATAGCCTGATTAAATCGCTAATCCCGGTTTACTTGCCCTGGCTGATCTTCAACAGCGACATAAAGGCTTCCTGCGGTATCTCCACGGAGCCCATCAGCTTCATCTTGCGCTTGCCTTCCTTCTGCGCTTCCAGGAGCTTGCGCTTGCGGGTTATGTCTCCGCCGTAGCACTTGGCCAGCACGTCCTTACGCTGCGCGCCGATAGTCTCGCGCGCGATGATCTTTCCGCCCACCTGCGCCTGCACCGCTATCTCGAACATATGCCTGGGGATAAGGCCCTTGAGCTTTTCGCAGATCTGCCGCGAGTTGGCCAGCGACCTGGAGCGGTGCGTTATGAACGACAGCGCGTCCACCGATTCTCCGTGCAGCAGGATCTCTATCTTAACCATGTCCGAGGAGCGGTATTCATGTGGCTCGTAGTCGAAAGAGGCGTAGCCCCGGGATACGGACTTTAGCTTGTCGTAGAAGTCCAGGATAATCTCGGAAAGCGGCAGGTAATACTCCACTATTACGCGCGTGGTGGAGATGTACTCTATCTTTATGTGCTCGCCGCGCTTCTCCTTGAGCAGGTTCATTATCCCTTCCATGTACGGGAGCGGGGCGATGATGTTCGCGAGCACGAACGGCTCCATGATATCCATTACGTCGCCGTAATGCGGGAAATCAGCCGGGTTGGTGACCTCGATATACCTGCTTTCCTTGGAACTGCTATGCGTTTTGGCCAGCACCTTGTAAATGACGTTCGGGTTGGTGGCTATGAGCGGGATATCGAACTCCCGCTCTATGCGCTCGCGGATAATGTCCAGGTGCAGCAGGCCCATGAAGCCGAGGCGGAAGCCAAAGCCGAGGGCCTTGGAGGTCTCGCCCTGGAAATTGAACGAGGAATCCGTGAGGTTCAGTTTCCCGATGGCGGTCTTGAGAGCCGTGTAATCCGTGGTGTTGACCGGGTAAAAGCCCGCGAATACCACCGGGTTCACGTCTTTGTAGCCCGGCAGCGGGGCATCTATAGTGGTTCCTTTTTCGTAGATGGTGTCGCCCATCTTTATCTCGTGGATATCGCGGATGCCGGCGATGATGTAACCGACCTCGCCGGTCTTTATGGAATCGCCCTTTATCAGCTTGGGCGTAAGGTACCCGACTTCTTCCACCTTGTAGCTGGTTCCTTTGGAAGAGAAACTGATGTATTTCCCGGCGTAGACAGCCCCGTCCACTATGCGGGTATAGATGACCACTCCCTTGTACACATCATAGAAAGAGTCGAAGACCAGCGCCTTCAGGGGCCGCTCCGCGGAACCCACCGGCGGCGGGATCTCTTTTATCACGCGTTCCAGCACTTCGCGCGCGCCGCGGCCGTCCTTGGCGCTTATGCGGGAGGCTTCCACCGGGTTCTTGAGCACTTCCCAGATCTGCTCCTCGGTGGCGTCCGGGTCAGCGTGCTCAAGATCTATCTTGTTTATAACGGGGATTATCTTCAGCCCCAGCGTCTGCGCCAGGTGCCCGTGCGCGAGCGTCTGCGCCTCCACACCCTGCGACGCGTCCACCAGCAGAATAGCCCCCTCGCAGGCGGCCATCGCGCGGGAGACTTCGTAAGAAAAATCCACGTGGCCGGGGGTGTCGATGAGGTTAAGGATATAGTCTTCACCGTCCCCGGACCGGTAGAGCATGCGCACAGCCTTGGCCTTTATGGTTATGCCCCGCTCGCGCTCCAGCTCCATACCGTCAAGGAACTGTTCCTTCATCTGCCGGTCCGGCACCGTATTCGTTATCTGTATGAAGCGGTCCGCCAGTGTGGACTTACCGTGGTCGATATGCGCGATGATGCAGAAATTGCGTATGTTCATAGATCAAATCAAGAATCGGGGATCAGGAATCGGGGATCGTGGAATAAAAAACTCTTTCGGCTTCTTGATTCCCGATCCTCGATTCCCGATCGTTATTTCACTTCCTCTTCCACAAGGCGGCGTATCTCGGCCGCCGTCGTCATGCCCAGCACCCGCTGCGCCAGCCCCGAGAACTTCTCGAAGTTCATGGCGCGCACCGCGGACTTGGCGCGAAGGTAGATCTTGGGCGGCACGGACAGCACGTCCACCCCCATGCCCACCAGCAGCGGTATCGCGTATGGGTCCGAGGCCATTTCGCCGCAGACACTGACCGGTTTACCTTTCTTGTGCGCCGTCTGCACCACCAGGTTAATCAGGCGCAGCACCGCCGGGTGGAAAGGCTCGTAAAGCTCCGAAACGTACTGGTTTATGCGGTCCACCGCCAGCGTGTACTGCACCAGGTCATTGGTGCCTATGGAAACGAAGTCTATCTCCGAAAGCAGGGAGTCCAGTATTATCGCCGCCGCCGGAATCTCGATCATCACGCCGATCTCGGGCACGGACTTTACCACGAAGCCCTCCTCGGCCAGCTCAATGCGCACGTCCTGCGCTATTTTTTTCACCGTAAGGAGCTCGTCGAGAGAGGAGAGCATGGGTATCATCACCTTGATGTTGCCCCCGGTATTGGCCTTGTAGATGGCACGGAGCTGCGTCTTCAAAAGCTCCGGGTACTTGATGAACAGGCGGATGCCGCGGAAGCCCATGAACGGGTTGCGCTCGTCCTTTAGCCCCTTTATCCCCAGCTGCGTGGCGCGGTCGCCGCCGATGTCGGCGGTGCGTATCACCAGCGGCAGCTCCGGGGCCGCCTTCACCACGGCGGAGTAGGCTTTCACCTGCTCCTCCTCGGAGGGCACGGAACTGCGGTTCATATAAAGCGACTCGGTGCGGTAAAGCCCCACGCCTTCGGCCTTTACGGCGGCCAGCGAAGGGGCGTCCACGGACGAGTCCAGGTTGGCCAGCAGGCTTATCCGGTGTCCGTCGCGCGTTATCGCGGGCAGGCCCTTAAGACGGTGAAAATAATGTTCCTGTTTCTGCAGCTCTTCCCTGCGGGCCTTGTACTTCTCGATTATCTCCGGGGTCGGGGAAATTATCACCATCCCCTGCTCCCCGTCCACCACTATCGTATCGCCGCTGATGAGCTGGCGGCTTATGTCGGAAAGCCCCACCACCGCGGGGATACCCATGCTCTGCGCGAAGATGGCCGTATGGCTGGACTTTGAGCCGAGGTCCATACAGAAACCGAGCACCTTGTTGGACTCGCGTATATGCAGCGTGTCCGACGGGTACAGGTTGTGCGCCACTATTATCACCGGCTCTTTCAGGTCCTTGAGGGAGACCTTCTCGGTGTTGACCAGGTTTGAGATTATCTTCTTGCCTACGTCGAAGATGTCGTGCTTGCGCTCGTGGAAGAATTCATCATCTATCTTTTCGAACTGCTCATCGGCCTTGTCGAGTATCTCCGACAGGGCGAACTCGGCGTTCAGCCCCCTGGTAAGGATAAGCTTCGGAACCTCCCTGGTTATCAGGGGGTCCTGCAGTATCAGGTGGTGCGTATCTATCAGCTTGGCGTGCTGCCTGCCCAGAACGCTTAGTATCTTGGCATGCAGCACGTCCAGGTCCAGGCGCGTACGCTCCAGCGCGTCTTTAAAGCGCTTTACCTCCGCCTTGAGCTTCTCCGGCGGTACCGCCTTCTGTTCTATAAGGATGTTCTCTTCCTTGAGGATATACGCCTTGCCTATGGCTATGCCCAGGCTGGCCGCTACCCCTTTTTTTATCAGCATAAATAGCTCCGCCTAAATCCGAACTTCTGGTTTTTCATCCTTCATCCTTCCGAAGACCGCAGCAACGGCCTTCGGCTATTCCTCGTCGAACTTGCTGGCGAACAGCTCCTCCAGCGCCTTTATAGCCTCCGCTTCGTCCCCGCCCTTGGCGGTGACCTCTATCACGCTGCCGCGGCCGGCGGCCAGGGTCATTATGCCCATTATACTCTTGGCGTTGACCTCCATGCCGTCCTTGAGCAGCTTTATCTCGCAGGAAAAACGGGAAGCCGTATTGGCCAGCATCCCGGCGGGCCTGGCATGGATGCCCAGTTTATTTAATATTTTCAGCTCTCTCTTAATCATAGTTATAAGGTCAAAGCTTCAGTTCGAACACGCTGAACAGCACTATGGAAACGGCGAGTATCAGCCCCGCCGCGAAGAAAACGGACCTGCCGCAGGCGCGCGTCACCCGGTGCAGGACCAGCACCGCCGCAGCCACCGCCAGCTTAAGCAGAAGGACGGGTCCGGGACAGCTGCATGAAAAGGCCAGCAGGCCGAAAGCCAGCAGCGCCAGCGCCAGGGACATGCCGAAGCCGCCCGCGCTGAGCCGCTTTATCAGCCCGCTCCAGTTAAGGCAGTCAAGCCCGCAGCTGGCAGAGCCGCCGCAGGCGTATCCCCCGGTAAGGCCGCGCCAGCGCCAGTACACCGCCACGGCGCAGTAGAGAACAATGCCTGAAAGCGGACCAGCCAGCAGCAGCCACAGCGCAGGCCGGTACGGCTGCCCGGTGAAAAGCCAGCCGTAAAACCCGCCGGCCGTCCAGACCAGCAGGCACAACTGCACGGTCATGGGCTTGAGGCGCCCCCAGAAAACCCGGTCGCCTATGGAAGCGAAACTGGAGGCCAGCGCCTGTTTTACTCCGGGCATGCTCTTAAGCGCAGCCTCGGGGTCGGCCGAAGCGGCCGCGCGTTCCTCCATGCGGGCTATGTTTCCCAGCACGAAGGACGCCATGTAAGGCTGCGTGTTAAAAATATCCAGGTGGCGCAGCACCGCCGCCTTAAGCTTCACGGGGTCCGGGTATATCCTTTTCAGCGCCGGCATAAGCGAAAAAGCGAAACCGAGGTTCTGGAACCTTTCATAGTTCCAGCCGGCCTGAAGGAAGAACGACCTCACGAACATCTTAAAAAGCATTTAATTCCCTAAGGAAGCGTAACGAAATAACTGAAGCATTTGGCTGGCCGATTTTGGGCTACACCGAAGTGGCATGAAGCGACAC